>DAHUZD010000340.1 GCA_027306745.1 Acidobacteriaceae bacterium | reverse complement strand
ATAAAAGACAAGGCTTCCCCCCAAACGATCCGCGCAAAAAGGAAATGCTGCAATTGTTGGCTCAGCTAGTAGAAAATTCCACGTTCATAGATTCACTAAGTGCGATTCGTTCTTGTCCATCCCCCGACTACAGCGAACAGCAGAAAAGTGTCTTGCGCGCCAGCTTCCTTCTTCTGCGCCGTGCACTTGTGGAGTTGCAGCTCATATTCGCACGCACAGGACAAACCGACTTCACTGAAGTCATGCTAGCGGCTCGCAACGCACTGCAACAGGACGCCAGCGGAGCTGCCTTGGCGCTCGGAACAAAAATCCAGCATTTGCTTGTGGACGAGGTGCAGGACACGTCCGTTACGCAATTTCAACTTTTGCAGGCACTCACGCAAAGCTGGGACGGCCACAGTCAAACTGTTTTTCTTGTCGGCGACCCCAAGCAATCCATCTACCGCTTTCGCAATGCAGAGGTCGCGCTCTTCGCTCAGGCGCAACGCTATGGTCTCGGCTCCATCCAATTTGAATTGATGACTCTGTCCAGAAATTTTCGCTCCGAACGCACTCTTGTGGAAGCTGGCAACGATTGGTTTGCGCAGATGTTCGAGCATCCGAGCGAGCAGGAAGCCATTGCCTTCACCCCATCTCACGCAGTCCGCAATAGCTCTCCGCAGGGGCTGGTTCAATGGCATCCGCGCCTGCAACAAACGAATGCAGAGCCTCAAGAATCCTCCGATACATTGGAAGCACGGGAAATCGGCTTGCTCATCCGCCAAGTGCAAATGGAAGTGTCTGCGAGCGGCAAGCCAAAAAGCATCGCAATTCTCGTCCGCAAAAGGTCTCAGGCCATCCCCATCCTTGCCGCACTCCGTGATCAGGGCATTGCCTATCACACGGTCGATATGGATACACTGGCCGATCGGCAGCCATTGCTAGACCTGCTTGCCCTCACGCGCGCATTGCTCCATGCAGCAGATCGCACCACATGGCTGGCCGTTTTGCGCGCTCCATGGTGCGGACTGACCTTGGCCGATCTACACGCACTCTGCAGCGCAAACGATGGAAAATTTCGTGACAGCACTATCTCTGAACTCTTGCAAACTCGCATTCATCTCCTCTCGAATGACGGACAACTCCGTGCGCAGAGAACATGGGCGGCCCTACAGCAAGCACAGGCCTTACTCACCGAGGAATCTTTATCAACACTCGTCGAGCGTCTATGGAACACGCTTGGCGGCCCAGCCTGCATCCAACCTGAGGACTCTCCGGCCATCGATCAATTTTTTGACTTGCTCAATTCTCTTGCGGATGAACCAACGCCCATCAGTGGCGTGCGCATCGAGGAACAGATGCAAAAGCTCTATGCCAGGCCCCTTGTGCTCCCAGAAAACCCTGTCGAGATCCTCACCATCCACAAAGCCAAAGGGCTGGAGTGGGACGTGGTCTTTCTTCCCGGCCTGCACAAAAAGGTTCCGCCTGCAAAAGCAAAATTGTTGCTGTGGTCTGAGGAGTGGCCCTTGGATGACAGCGCGGAGCCACGCATCTACCTGGTCCCGATTCAACACGCGACAGAAACGGATGAGCCAACCAGCGCATGGCTCCGCCGACGCATTCGTGCCCGCGATGCTGCGGAGATGCGCCGGCTCTTCTATGTGGCCTGCACGCGCGCGCGGGACCAATTGCATCTCTTCGCTGAGGCAAAAATCGGCAAGGATGGAAATCTATCCACTCCGAGTCAGGATTCACTTCTTTCCATTGCCTGGGCATTTGCAAAGAATCATTTTTCAGCCATTACAGAGTCGCATCAACCGGCAACCGTGCTCACCATGCCCGCCGCCACATCCAATGCACTGCCGGGCCAATTGCGATCCATCGCTGCCAATCAAGAGCCATCCTCCATTCCGCTCTCTAACTTTCGCCGTTTGCCTACTGGCTGGCATCCAGAATGGCCGCAGATGAATACGCCGCCATCCAACGCCATCTTGCAACCGCATTCATTGGAATCTGCAGAGGACACTCCCCTGCTGCGCCCTCAAGGTTCTCTGCATGCGCGTGCCTTCGGTACAGTACTCCATGCACTCTTGCAGCCGTTGGCAGAAATACTTCGTAGAGATCAAGATGCGGACGCGCACCAAGCGGCCATTGCCAAGCTGCAGCAACCCGCGGAACTGCGTCTGCGGCAAAGCGGAGCCGCCCCCAAGGAAGCAAAAGTATCTGCCGAAAAAATCCAGCGCACATTAGAATCTCTCGCGCACGACCACATAGCGCAGTGGATTCTCGCCGCTCAGCCATCTCTGGACCCAGATCTGCCAGAGTTTGAAATCCCCTTCACTGCAATACAGCAGAATCAGGCGATTTCCGTGCGGCTGGATCGCATGTTCCTCGCAGGACCCAAGCCGGGAACAGTCGGCGCTTCACACCTTTGGATCGTCGACTTCAAAACATCGGATCACGGTGCCCGCGGCTTGGATGAATTTCTTGCAGATCAAAAAGAAATCTACAAACCCACGATGCAGCGCTACGCAAATGCAGTGCGCGCTGCCTATCCGCAGGCCCCGGCAATTCACTTGGCGCTCTACTACCCGTTGCTACTGCATTGTACTTGGTGGTCTGCAGAAGAAAATTAACTACCTGTGCGCAAATGATGGCGAACATCGGCACCACGCACCCAGAAGATGACATCCTCGGCAATGTTCGTGGCGTGGTCGCCCACGCGCTCCAGGTTGCGCGCAATGAAAAGCACATCGAGCGCGTACTGCGCCTGCGCCGGCTTCTCCTGGATGATCGCTCCCAGCGTTTTGTACGCTCCTGCGTTCATCGCATCCACCTGGTCGTCCATCGTCAGCACAGATTCGGCCATGTCCGCATCCGCGTCGATAAATGATTGCAGCGCGCGCCGCACCATGGACCCAGACAGCGCCGCCATGCGTGGAATGTCTACCGGAACATCCAGCGGCGGCATCGTATATAAATCCCGCACACGCTCAACAATGTTCACCGCCTGGTCGCCCACACGCTCCACATCGGCGTTGATCTTAATCACAGCCAAAATAAAACGCAGGTCGACTGCCATGGGCTGCTCCATGGCCAGCAAATCCAGCGCCAATTGGTCAATCTCGCGCTCCAGCCGGTTGATGCCCGGCTCGGCGGCCTGCACCTGGTCGCATAGGTTCAGATCGCGCAACCGGTAGGCCTCCGTCGAGCGCTCAATGGCCTGCTCGGCCATGCCTGCCATCACCAGCAGCTTCTCTTTCAAATCGTCAAGGCTTTGGTGGAACCGGATCCGCGTCATCCAAACCTGCCTGTGATGTAGTCTTCTGTGCGTTTGTCGCTGGGATTGGTAAAAATTTTGGTTGTTGCGTCAAACTCAACCAGATGCCCATTCAAAAAGAATCCGGTATTCTCGGCCACACGCGCCGCCTGCTGCATGTTGTGCGTCACGATGACAATCGTATATTCACTTTTCAGCTCAAAGATCAGGTCCTCAATCTTCGCCGTTGAAATCGGATCCAGCGCCGAGGCCGGCTCATCCATCAGCAGCACCTCAGGATCCACGGCCAGAGTGCGTGCAATGCACAAGCGCTGCTGCTGCCCGCCAGAAAGGCTCGCGCCCGACTTGCGCCGCAAATCATCCTTCACTTCATCCCACAGCGCCGCACGTCGCAGTGAACGCTCGACGATCTCATCCAGAGCCTTCTTGTTGCGAAACCCATTTAGGCGCAACCCACTGGCCACGTTATCGAAGATGGACATCGTCGGAAAAGGATTGGGCAGCTGAAAAACCATGCCGATGCGTCTGCGGATCACCACAGGAGAAACACCGTGATAAATGTCGAGATCACCAATCTTGACGCTACCCGTCACGCGCGCAATCGGGTTCGTCTCATGCATCCGGTTCAAGCACCGTACAAATGTGGATTTGCCGCAGCCCGACGGGCCAATGAGCGCCGTGGCGTGGTTGGCCGGTATCTTCAGGCTGATCGAGCGCAGCGTGTGCGTCTCGCCATACCAGGCATTCAGTTCTTTTACCTCGATGCCAACACCCACTAGCTAGCCCCTTTCAACACGCCGCGCGACGTAACAAACCGCACCAGCGACACGGATACCACGATCAAAACAATCAACACCAGCGAACCGGCCCACGCCAGCCGATGCCAATCATTGTATGGAGAAACCGCATACACGAAAATCTGTAACGGCAGCGCAGCGATCGGCTGGTTCAACGCCAGGCTTCTGTCGTCATTGCCAAACGCGGTAAACAGCAAGGGAGCCGTCTCGCCAGCCACGCGCGCAAACGCCAGCATACATCCGGTGATGATGCCTGTCGAAGCTGTGCGCAATGTAATCGAAATCGTCGAACGCCAATTGGGAACGCCCAGGCCCAGCGCAGCCTCGCGCACTGCGTGTGGCACCAGCCGCAGCATTTCTTCGGTTGTGCGCGTCACCGTGGGAATCATCATAATGCCCAGCGCCACGCCGCCAGAAAATGCGGAAAAGTGCAGTTGCGGCACCACAATCAGCGAATACACGGCGATACCCACAACGATCGACGGAATTCCGTTCAACACATCCGCAGTAAACCGCACCAGATTGGCCAGCGTGTTCCCCCGGCCAAACTCTGCCAGATATACCCCCGAGGCAATGCCCACAGGAATGCCGATCGCACTAGCCACAGAGAGCAACACGCCTGAGCCGAGAATCGCATTCTCCATGCCGCCGCCGGTTTCTCCCACGGGCTTGGGGACCTGCGTAAAGAAATCCCAATTCAGCGAGCTGGCGCCCTTGTACACAAGATAGGCAAAAATGGCCAGCAAGGGCGCAATCACCACTGCGGTGCCCAGCACGGCCATCACAGTAGCTCCGTGGTTCTTCCAGCTTCGCCACCGTCGTCCGTCTTGTTGGATTTTTTTCTGCATCGCGCTCAGCTCATCCTCGCCGGAGCACTGCGCGTCACCGACCAGATGAGCAGCCGCGCCAGTGCGTTCACCACAATCGTCACCAGAAACAGCGCCAGGCCAATTTCTATCAACGCGCTCAGATACAGACTGCTGGTCGCTTCTGTAAATTCATTGGCCAGCACGCTGGCCATGGTGTACCCCGGTGCCAGCAGCGAGCGCGCAATCTCTGGCCGGTTGCCAATCACCATGGTGACGGCCATCGTCTCGCCCAACGCGCGCCCCAGGCCCAAAATAATTCCGCCCGCAATCCCCAGCCGTGCATTGGGCAGCACGCCCATGCGGATCATCTCCCAACGCGTCGCTCCCAGAGCCAAGGCCGCTTCGCGCTGGCTTTGCGGCACCGTGCTCAGCACTTCACGTGTAATCGAGGAGATGATGGGCAAAATCATAATGGCCAAAATGATTCCGGCAGCCAGCATACTCACGCCGTAATCGGGGCCGTCAAAAAATCCTGTCCAGCCCAATGCACGCATCAGCAAAGGGTCAATCTGCGTGCGCAGAATCGGCACCAGCACCACCAGCGCCCACAGCCCGTACACCACGCTGGGAATCGCCGCCAGAAGCTCCGTTAAAAACGACAGCGGCTTGCGCAGCGGAACCGGGCACATCTCGGTAATAAAGACCGCCGTGCTGATCGACAGCGGTACGGCCAGCAACAAGGCTAGAAAGGAGGAGATCAGCGTGCCATAGATAAAGCTGCGCGCGCCAAAATTTTCATTCACCGGATCCCACACGGCACGATAGAAAAACGTGACGCCAAACCGTGCGATGGTCTCGCGTGACTGCCAGGCCAACTCCCCAAAAATGAAAAGCACGATTAAAAAGATTGTCAGGGCGCAGGCCAGCATGCCCCATTGAAACAGCCGGTCGGCCAGTGCAGAGTCGCTCTTGGCGCGCAAAAATCCCCGGGCCTGCGACGGAGGCACCGCCTCTGGCACGTGCGACATCGTGCCCGCACCCAGGCCGTCTAGGCC
>DAHUZD010000374.1 GCA_027306745.1 Acidobacteriaceae bacterium | reverse complement strand
ATCGCCTGCAAGGTCAGCACCAGCCGGTCTGCACCTATGGCAAAGCCGATGCCCGGAGCCTTCGGGCCGCCAATGGCTTCGCTCAGGCCGTCATAGCGCCCGCCGCCGAGCAGCGCGTTCTGCGCGCCAAGCCCTGTGTGCACACATTCAAAGGTTGTGCGCGTGTAATACTCCACCCCGCGCACCAGGCGCGGCTGCACAGTGTAAGGAACACCGCAAGCATCCAGCGCCGCGCGGACCTGTGCAAAGTGTTGCTGCGAGCCAGCATCGAGAAACTCCGCGATCTTTGGCAACGAGTCAATCAGCGGTTGATCCTCTGGCACCTTGCAATCCAGAACACGCAGAGGATTGGTCTGCGCACGCCGCTGGCAATCCGAGCAAAGGTTAGGCGCAATGCCAGTGAGCGCGTCTCGCAACACCTGAATATACCGGGCGCGATCCTCTGCCGAACCCACCGAGTTGATGGAGAGCGTCCAGTCGTTGACCCCGAATTCTTGCAGCAGCGTGGCGAGCATTTCCAGCACTTCAGCGTCGCGCAGTGGTGATTCACTGCCCGCACTGGCCGGGCCGATGACTTCTGCGCCAATTTGGTAAAACTGGCGGTAGCGGCCCTTCTGCGGACGCTCCCGGCGGAACTGAGGCCCCATGTAATACAGCTTGTGCAGCAGGCCATCCTCACCCATGCAGTGCTAGATGTAGGAGCGCAAGACACCGGCAGTATTTTCTGGCCGCAACGTCAGGGATTGGGATTTTTCAGACTGCGCGCGCGCACGATCTTCCCATGTGTACATCTCTTTGGAGAAAATGTCAGTCTCCTCGCCAACGCCGCGTGCAAAGAGCTGCACGTCTTCAAAGATGGGCGTACGAATTTCGCCGAAGCCATAGCGCGCAAAAACGCTGCGTGCAACGGACTCCACTTGATTCCACAGTTCTGTCTCGGGCGGCAACAGGTCGCGCGTGCCGCGCACGGCTTGTAAAGCTTTCATGGCCTCTCGTTCAAGGACGCATGCAGGGCCGGAGTCCCGGAGTGCATTCGTGGTCTTCTTCCTACGATAAATGGTTGCAGCCCGGCGTGCAGCGGGAACGAAAAAATTCTGTAATTTTGGCGGGATTGTCAGGGCCGGGGCGTATAGCTGCACGCGCCGTCCTGCAGATGTGTTTCAAAGATATTCAACCCCTCCGGCAACTGCTCAGACGAGCCAAGCAGCAAAAAACCGTCGCTGGCTAACTGCCGGTGCATGGTCCGCAAAAGGCGTATGCGATCTTCGCTGGAGATGTAAAGCATGACGTTGCGCAAGAGGATAGCGTCAAAGACTGGCAGCAGCGGCATGGGAGCGCATAGGTTGAGCCTCACAAAACTGCACAGGGCACGCACTTCGGGCAGCATCGTCCAGCCGTGTCCTTGGTGCAGGGTGTAACGCTCCAGAAATTTTTCTGAAAGTCCGCGTGCAACTTCTAAGCTGCTGTAGTGTCCATTGCGGGCGCGTTCAATCATCGCTTGCGAAAGGTCGGTGCCAAAGATGCGCACATCCCAGCCTTCCAATTCTGGAAAATTATGCAGCAGCAAAATGGCGAGGCTGTAGGCCTCCTGCCCGCTGGCGCAGGCTGCACTCCAAAACCGCAGCCGCCTCTGCGCTCGGCGCGCTTCCATCAATCGCGGAATTAACTTGCGCTCCATAAGCAAGAATGGTGCGCCATCGCGAAAGAAGCTGGTCTCATTGATGGTCATGGCCTCGACCACCATGCGCTGCAGATTGCCGTCTGGACGAAGGCGCAGAAGTGCGATGAGGTCCCGGATGTTGGCCACACCCACCTGCTGGGCCACGCCATTCAGCCTGGATTCCAAAAAATAATCGCGCGAAGGATCCATCACATTGGCTGAATGCGTTTGCACCAGCTTGCGCAGAAATTCACGCTCTTCTTCACTGCACTTCATGGAACCCTCACTACATCTTTGCCTGTTAACGCACCCGATGGCCGTTCTTGTTTGTGGAAACTGCCCGCACGGCGCACAAGCTCTGCCGCGATCCAGCCCAAAG
>DAHUZD010000283.1 GCA_027306745.1 Acidobacteriaceae bacterium | reverse complement strand
GGCTGAAGGCGCTGGGCCGATCCTTGCCAATTACGGAGCGGATGGAGATGCGCCCCAGCGGCAGCATGTCCAGGTCGGGCCAGTGGTTGGGCTGGCCGAAGCCAGACCATTGCGCCGCCAGTGCGAACTGGTTGTACAGCCCCTCTGGATAATCCGTGTTGGGCGCATGTTTCCAGCGATCCCAAACATCATTGGAAACACGCCAAAGGTTGGCATCCGCGCGCAGATCGGTGCGTTGGGCAAAGGATTGGCCGGGGGAGAGACTGAGCACCATGGGACGGCCAGAGCGCGCGATGGCCTTGTGAATCATGGCCACTTCGCCTGCTGGCCATGGCGTGCCGCTGACGCAATCCATTTTGACGTAATCCACGCCCCAGCTTGCCCAGAGCTTGGCTTCAGAGTCATACCAGGCTTGTCCGGCAGGCTTGCTGGCATCCACGCCGTAGTTGTCTGGGTTCCAGGGGCAGGTGTTGGAACGCAGCGCCGCATCGCCAGCGTGCCATTGGGAACCGGCGATGGATAGATTCTTTTGCACGGCCAAGATGGGTATGCCGCGCAGCATGTGAATGCCAAACTTCAAGCCGAGCGAGTGCACATAGTCAGCAAGCGGACGGAAGCCTGCGCCATTCGCGGCGGAAGGAAAGCGATTCGCCGCGGGCAGGTAGCGTCCTAAATCGTCCATGGCCAGATGCACGGTCTTCGGGTCGTCGCCGGTTTCCGGATTCTCGACGAACCACTCCATGTCAACGACGACATACTGCCAGCCGTAGGGCTTCAGGTGCTGTGCCATCCACTGCGCGTTGGCGCGAACTTCTGCCTCGCGCACGGTGATGCCATAGGCATCCCAGCTATTCCAGCCCATGGGGGGCGTGGGTGCCACAGGCGGTTGCGCATGCAGCGCCGGGCAGGCCAGTGCAAAAGAAATAGCAAGCAAAGTCTGCGCAAGACGATGGTAAAAGTTGGTCTGAGTCATTCGAGTCGATCCGCCATGTATCCTGAATTTATGCGAACAATACCATGTGCTGAGTGAGTTGGGAAGATGCGTCTTCAGCGGGCGTAATGGGTCGCAATGGCCGCAGCCAGCCCGGGGATGGTATGTTCAGCGGCCTCCACATCCGGTTTGATGCCGTGTTCACGCAGTGCCTGGCTGGTAATGGGGCCGATGGATGCCGAGGCCACGCCTGTGGGCAGCATGGGAAAGCCAGCCAGGCGCAACAGCGAAAAAAAATTTTGTACGGTGGATGCACTGGTAAAGGTGACCATGTGGGGCCAGTGGCTCGCATCGGAAAATATGGCCTGCAGTTGCGCGTCCGCATCCGGGGGAAGGATTGTCTGGTACGCTTCCGCGATGGTCAGATGCGCGCCCAGTTGTAGAAATGCCTTGGGAATTAGGTCACGCGCAGTTTTTGCGCGAACAAGCAGCACATGCTTGCCGGGGACGAGATCGCGCATCTCTTCGAGCAGTGACTCCGCCACATAGGCCTTTGGAATGCAATCTATAGGCCAGCCGCTCTTCTGCAATGCCTGCGCCGTGGTTGGGCCAATCGCCGCAATTTTCAGCCCTGGCATCTGCTGCGGCGTAATGCCGAGCCGGGCTGTGCGCTCAGAAAAAACTTGCACTCCGTTGCCACTGGTCAGGATCAGCCAATCGAAGTGGGAAAGATTTTGCAGCGCCGTGTCGAGTGGCGCAAAGGAATCCGGTGGCGCAATGGCAATCATCGGTGCGATTTGGATTTCAGCTCCCAGAGCCTGCAATGCCTCTGCCAGTGAACCGGCCTGTTGCCGTGTACGCGTAAGAAGTATGCGGCGTCCGCGCAGCGGATTCACGGCTGCCGCTCCACACCGGGCTGCGCGGGTGTTTCTGCCAGCAGAGTCGCTGCGCCACGATGCAGCAATTTTTCTGCAACGGAATTTCCCAGCACGCTTGCGGAGTTTGCAGAAAAATCTCGGATTGGGGCCAGTGTTTGCTCCCGCAACGCAGCCGAGCCATCGGGCCGCGCGACCACGGCGGTGATGCGCCAGGCATCTTTTTGCTGTTCGCAGAAGACTCCAACAGGCACGTGGCAGCCTCCCCCCAGACGCGCCAGCACGGCGCGCTCCACGGTTACGGCAAAGTGGGTCGGCTCATGGTGCAGTGCGGTGAGAATGCCGCGCGTTGTGGCATCGCTGCTGCGGCATTCAATGGCCAGCGCGCCCTGTGCTGCGGCGGGGCAGATTTCTTCGATGGAAAAATATCCGCGCAGATGCTCTGTGAGCCGCAACCGCTCCAGCCCGGCAGCGGCAAGAAGGATGGCATCATATTGGCCTTCGGCCAGCTTGCGCAGGCGCGTATCGACATTGCCGCGCAGCTCCTGAATCTGCAAGTCGCCGCGCAGCGCGCGCACCTGAGCCTGCCGCCGCAGACTGCTGGTGCCCACGGTTGCGCCAGCGGGCAACTCATGCAGATTGGCATAATGCAAAGAGAGAAACGCGTCGCGCGGCTCGGCACGCTCGGGCGTGGCGGCGATGGTGAAGGCCGGCAGCAGTTCCGTGGGCAGGTCTTTCATGCTGTGCACGGCCAGATCGATGCTGCCCGCCAGCAGCGCTTCCTCAATCTCTTTGGTGAACATGCCCTTGGTGCCAACCTGGGCAAAGGGTGCGCTCTGCATGCGGTCGCTGGTGGTGTGGATGATCTCAATGACAGAGTCATGCCCCAGCGACTGCAAGCGCGCAGCGACGTGCAACGCTTGCCAGCGCGCCAGTTGCGAGCCACGGCTACCGATGCGAATCACGTGGTTGCATCTCCATTGGAGTTGGCCTCGGCATCCGCTTCGGCAGCATTCTGCGTCTCGGGTTCGTTGAAGAGCGCTCGTAGCGCGGCCAGTGTTTCGTGGTCGCCTTCACGCGCAGCGCGTTTGATGGCTTGAATCGGAGTGTGCTGTACCTTGTTGATGAGGGCGCGCGTGAGGGATTCAACAGCCTGCCGCTGCTCTTCTGTCAGGCTGGCCAGGCGTGAGTTGGAGCGGTGCAATTCCATTTGCCGCATCGACTCTAGCTTTTTTTGCAGGCTCACGATGGCTGGTACGGCGTCAAGAGTGCTGCGGTGGTCCTGATAGCGCTGCACTTCTCGGCGGATGATGGCCTCGGCAGCCCGTGCCTCTTTTTGCCGCTCCGTGGCGTGCGCAGAGGCAACCGATTGCAGATCGTCAATGGTGTAGACGAAGATGCCTTCAACGCGATTCATGGCCGGGTCCACATCGCGCGGCACGGCGATGTCGATAAAGAACATGGGCCGCTGTTTGCGTTGTTGCGCGTAGGCCTGTCCATGGTGCGCCGAAAAAATCGGCTTGTCGGCTCCGGTGGAGCTGATAACGACATCGGCCTTGGCGGCAACAGTGTGAAGTTGCTCAAATGGAATGGCTTCCGCACCAAAGCGCTGGGCCAGCGGCACGGCGCGTTCATAGGTGCGGTTGACCACGAACAGTTTCCCCGCGCCCTGCTGCATCAGGCTGCGTGCAGCCAGCTCGCCGATTTTCCCCGCGCCCACCAGCAAAACCGTGCGATTGTGCAACGAGCCAAAAATCTGACTGGCCAAGCGCACAGCCACTGAAGCAATCGAGACGGAAGAGCTGCCAACCTGTGTCGAGGAGCGAATTTTTTTGGCAACCGTAAACGTGCGCTGCAACAGTGGGTCGAGGTGTGCCTGCACCGCACCCACGGAGCGCGCCACGGTGTAGGACTCTTTGACCTGGCCAAGAATCTGCGGCTCGCCGACGACCATCGAATCCAAGCTGGCAGCAACACGGAAAAGATGACGCACAGCCTCTCCTGCGCGGTACTCGTACAGATAAGGGCGCACGGCGGCAGGCTCCACGGCGAAAAAGTCGTGGATGAATTCCAGCAGATTCGCCTGCGCTGGCTCCTGATATGTGAGCAACTCGACGCGGTTGCAGGTGGAAAGAATGAGGCCTTCGCGCACGCCCGGCACGCTCAGCAGAGACTGTGTCGCCTCTGGCAGCCGCGCCGCTGGAATGGCCAGCCGTTCGCGGATCTCAACCGGCGCCGATTTGTGGTTGACCCCAACTAAAACAAGATTCATGGCATCACAAACCGGTGTACGGTGCTGAACTGGTTGGCCACCCAAACAGTGACGGCCACCAGAACGACCAGCGTGGACAGATACACGGCGCGCTTGCCTCGCAGGCCAGAATGCCTGCGCACGGCCAGCATCCAAACGTAGAGCGCCCACATGGCAATGGAGAGTAAAACCTTCGGATCAAGAAAATACGATGCGCCCACGCTCTCTTGCGCGATGAGTGCCCCGGCCAGCAGGCCGAGCGTCATGCACGGGAAGCCGATCACCAGAGCGCGCGCGGCGATTTGGTCGATGGTGTCGAGCGGTGGCAGATGCCGGAAGAGTCCGTCAATGCGTTTGGATTTTAACTGGCGCTCGCGAATCAGATAAAGCAGACCGGCCATCAGGCTCAAAATGAGCGCGGTGTAGGCGGCCAGCAGCAGCGCGATGTGGACAAAACTCCAGCCGCTGCGGATCCACGGCACTGCCAGCGGGCTACGATCTGGTCCG
>DAHUZD010000260.1 GCA_027306745.1 Acidobacteriaceae bacterium | reverse complement strand
AAGCGCTCCAAGCCAATCACCGCGCCGTGGCGGCCTGCATACTTCCACCAGCACTGCGGACTGCCCGCCTCAACGGCCAACACCGGAACACGCTCTGGGAAGATGCGGGCCTTGTACTCCTCGGCCTGCTCGTCAAAGATGCGCATGCTCGGCATGGAGACCACGCGCGCGTGGATGCCCTGCTTCTGCAATTCCGCGGCGGCGGAAAGAATCAAGGCGACCTCGCTGCCCGCGGCCAGCAGAACTACATCGGGCGAAGCGCTGCCCTGTTCCAGCACGTAGGCTCCATGACGAACGCCGTTGAGAATGTCCGCGCGCTCAGGGTCGAGTACCGGCAGATCCTGACGCGAGAGCGCCATGAAGGCTGGGCGGCGGCGCTCAATGGCGACTTGCCAAGCTGCGGCCGTCTCGTTGGCATCGGCCGGACGAAAGTCCGTCAGACCGGGCATGGCACGCAGACTGGCCATCTGCTCCACCGGTTGGTGCGTGGGACCATCTTCGCCGAGGCCGATCGAGTCATGCGTAAAGACGAAGAGTGAGGGCGTCTGCATGATTGCAGCCAGACGCATGGCCGGACGGCAATAGTCGCTGAAGACGAAAAATGTGGAGCCATACGGCAGCACGCCACCGTGGGCAGCCATGCCGTTGACGGCAGCGCACATGCCAAACTCACGCACGCCATAGAAGATGTTGCGGCCCGTTGCGTCCAAGTGGAAGTTCGGGCTGTCTTTGATGACGGTCTTGGTGGAGCTGGACAGATCCGCCGCGCCGCCGAGCAACTCGGGCAGCTTGGCGGCGATGGCGTTCAACACCGTATTGCCTGCCGTGCGAGTGGCCACGGCTTTGGAGCCAGCGGCAAACTTGGGCACGCTCGCCTCCCAGCCTGCTGGCAGCTTGCCGGCAAAGACGCGCTCATATTCAGCGGCGAGATCAGGAAACTGCTGCTTGTACTTGGCGAAGAGATCCTTCCATGCCGCTTCCAACTGCGCACCACGCGTGCGCACCGTGTCCCAATTCTTGCGCGCCTCATCCGGCACATAGAAGCTCTTATCGGCGGGCCAGCCAAGATTTTCCTTGGTCTTCTTCACATCCTCTGCGCCGAGCGCCTCGCCGTGAACCTTGGAGGTGCCCGCCTTGGGGCTTCCGTAGCCGATGATGGTGCGCACGGCGATCAGCGAAGGCTTGTCCGTGACGGCCTGCGCTGCTGCGATGGCCTGCTCAATGGCCGCCAGATCATTGCCGTCGGCCACATGCTGCACGTGCCAGTGGTAGGCCTCAAAACGCTTGGCCACATCCTCTGTAAAGGAGAGATTCGTCGGCCCGTCGAGCGAGATCAGATTGTCGTCATAGAGCACGATCAGCTTGCCCAAGTTCAGAGTTCCAGCCAGCGAGCAGGCCTCGTGCGAGACGCCTTCCATCAAATCGCCGTCGCCGCAGAGCACGTAGGTGTAGTGGTCGGCGATGTCGAAGCCGGGCCGGTTGTAGCGGGCCGCCACATGCTTTTCCGCCATGGCCAGGCCGACGGCCATCGCCAGCCCCTGGCCCAGCGGACCGGTCGTCACTTCCACGCCGTCTGTGTCGCCGCGCTCCGGATGGCCAGGCGTGTTCGAATGCCACTGCCGGAAATTTTTCAGGTCGTCGAGCGAGACTTTGTAGCCTGACAAATGCAGCACGGA
The DNA here is from genome assembly GCA_027306745.1 of Acidobacteriaceae bacterium. GTDB lineage: Bacteria > Acidobacteriota > Terriglobia > Terriglobales > Acidobacteriaceae > JAJZCX01. The sequence continues at coordinate 2,548 of DAHUZD010000260.1, read as the reverse complement.
GTAAAGCAGCGTTGAGGCGTGGCCGTTAGAGAGCACAAAGCGGTCGCGGTTGCTCCAGGCCGAGTTGGCCGGGTTGTGGCGCATCAGCTTGTGAAACAGCAGATAGGCGATAGGCGCATCGCCCAGCGGAGCGCCGGGGTGGCCGCAGGTGGCCTTTTCGACGGCATCGACGGCCAGGAAGCGCACAGCATTGATGGAGAGAGTATCGAGTTCGCTCATAAATCTCTTTAGTTAGTCCCTTCTGATTCCGGGTCCCGTGGGCGGCCTGCCAACCGAGCCGCCAGTACCACCGGCATCCGTTCGCCGGTACGATGCAAAAATTCTTTGGAGAAATGCTGCCTGCGGTTTGCGCTTCGCACGGGAAGCGCCGCAAACAGTTCCTCCCCAACATTCTATAGGCTCGCAGATTCCTCACGCTGCGAAAAGGCCGCAGACGTGGAAATCCAGCCGCTAGGGCTCTGCCGCCTCGACCAAAACAGAAAAGTTTTCGCCTTCCCAGCGTTCCTCGGTGGGCCAGTAGAGCGTGAACTGCACTGGTGCTTTCTGCGTTGGCGGCACGATGATATCTGCGAAACATCCGGGGTAACCGGCATGCGTGGCCTCCAGAGAATTCGTGGTCTGCCAATTGTCGTTGGTCCAGACCACGCGGAAGCGCGCGAAGGCCAGAATGCGCAGAGTCTTGCCCGCCGCAATGCTCCGCAATCTGCGGTCGAGCTTGAATATTTCCACATCATGCTTGGGATGACGGCGCAGATAGCGCTCTTCCACCAGTGGAATGCAATCAAAGATGCGACCATCGATGGCCGAGCGCAGCAGCTTGAGATACTCGGCATGGGCCCAGGCCAGCGGCATGGCTGCGCCGGTGGGTTTACCCCAGTGCATTCCCTGGCTGGGCAGATCGGCCTCATCCCAAATCTGCTCTGGCAACATGCCGCCCTGTGAACTGAAGCGCTCATAGGCGCAAATCAGCGGATGCACATCGCGGCCCGCGGCCAGTTCATAGTGGGCGCGTTCGCCCAGCAGCAGCGGCCAGGCGCGGCCCTGGCCCCAACCCATGTATGGGCCGCCATCGTGGCGCTGGCCGTAGCCATCGTGGTTGTAGCGCCGCCAGCAGGGGCCGAAGGGAGTCTCGCTGCGCAGCACTGCGTCAACCACCTTGAGTGAATCGACGATGAGCGGGTCATGTGGTGAGCGGACGCCATAGCGCACCAGCTCTAAAAATCCATGGTCGATGACCTCGCGGGCCTCGAATTCATACTGCTCGCCGGGGCCGCGATTGTTGATGAGAATCTTGTTCTGGCCGCAATCCTCTGGCCGGGCGTAGGGGTCGCCACATTGAGGAGGACGAATGCGCATGTAGTGGCGCTTCACCTCCGGGTGCAGAACGCCGTCGTTGGTCACCGTCCAGTCTTCCAGGTGGGACTCAATCCAGTCGGCAAAGACAGCCAGCAGACCGGCCATCTCCGATGCGCCGCGCGCTTGCGCCATCTCACTGGCACAGATCAGCCCGGCGATCACAGCGGCCAACGTCGATGGAGAATAGCCCGCATTTTCCTCCCATCGCTCCTGCTGCGTGACGGGCGCGTGACGCAGCAAAAAGCCCGCCGCTCGCTCAACAAACGGGAAGACATCGAAATCGCCGAGGCCGCCAGCCTTCCACAGCCGCCAAGCCAGCACGATGGGTGAGGCGACCTCATCCAGTTGCATGCCCGTCCAATAGGGTGTGCCATTGACCCAGAAGTTCTGCGCAAAGCTGCCGTCGGGCCGTTGCGTCGTAGCCAGGTAAACCAGCGCGCGCAGAGCCGTCTCCGTGCGTCCGCAGGCCATCAACGCGGTGGCGCTCTGCACCATGTCGCGTGTCCAAACCAGGTGATAGCCGCCCAGGTCGTCGTCGCCCTTCGACTGGCCCCATGGAATCGACATTGAAGCAATGAAGGCTCCGGGGTAGGTCTTATCCTCATGCGCCAGCAAAACGTTGCGGCTGATGCGCATCAAAAATCCGCCATCGCCAGTGGCCGCCGTCAGATCTTTGGGAAACTTGGCGCGCCGCCATTGCTCCACAAAGCGCTCCATGTGTGCTTCAAAAGGCGTGGCCAGCGCCTGCATCATGCTGGAGATGGCTGCGTGGTGACCACGGCCAAAGCCCACGGCCAGCGTGAACTGGCGTTGGTGCGAAACATCCACCTCGCCCAGCAAGGCAATGTTGCCGTTGAGCGCCTGGCCATATTCCCAATCCATGCGCAGGTTGTCGTTCAGGTCTTTCCATCCATCGCTGGCACCCACATAGCCGCAGGAGACGCGTGTGAAGCCGCAATCCGTGCCCATGGCCAGCGATGTCGGCTCCTTCCAAGCCAACAACACACGGCGACCGTTCACCTCGACCGCGCGCGCGGAGTTTCCCTCGCCGCCGCCCTCCATATGCGGAGCCAGAAGCGCGTAGACCATCAGCCGGTTCAGAAAGCGCTCGTCATCACCCTCCAATCGCACCTGCACCAGCATCACCGGATAATGCGGATCGGAGATGACCTGCTGCACCAAGGCATCTTGG
>DAHUZD010000255.1 GCA_027306745.1 Acidobacteriaceae bacterium | reverse complement strand
CGAGGCCGCTCTTGCCCACGCCGCGCCCTTCATCGCAAACGGCCTTCGCATTGCGTGAGGCCACATCCCGCGGCACCAGATTGCCAAAGCTCGGATAGCGCCGCTCCAAATAATAGTCGCGCTCGTCCTCTGGAATCTGATCCGGCGAACGCTGGTCGCCCTTCTTCTTCGGAACCCAGATGCGTCCATCGTTGCGCAACGACTCGCTCATCAGCGTCAGCTTGGATTGGTAGTCGCCAGAGACGGGAATGCACGTCGGGTGAATCTGCGTGAAGCAGGGATTGGCGAACAACGCGCCGCGTTTGTGCGCGCGCCAGATGGCCGTTGTATTTGATCCCTTGGCGTTGGTCGAAAGATAGTAGACATTGCCATAGCCACCCGTGGCCAGAATCACTGCATCAGCGATGTGCACATCCAGCTTGCCCGTCACCAGATTGCGCGTCACGATGCCGCGCGCACGACCGTCGATGACGATCAGGTCCAGCATCTCCGTGCGCGGAGTCATGATCACCGTGCCCGCACGCACCTGCCGCTCCAGCGCCTGATAAGCGCCCAGCAGCAACTGCTGGCCTGTCTGCCCACGTGCGTAAAATGTGCGCGAAACCTGCGCGCCGCCAAAGGAGCGAGTTGTCAGCGAGCCACCGTACTCGCGCGCAAAGGGCACACCCTGAGCCACGCATTGGTCAATGATGCGCACGCTGTTCTGCGCCAGCCGGTAGACGTTGGCCTCGCGCGCACGAAAATCGCCGCCCTTGACCGTGTCGTAGAAAAGCCGGAAGACGCTCTCGCCGTCATTGGGATAATTCTTGGCTGCGTTGATGCCGCCCTGCGCTGCGAGGGAGTGCGCGCGGCGCGGTGAATCCTGAAAGCAGAAGCACTGCACGCGATAGCCTAACTCGCCCAGCGAGGCCGCTGCCGAGGCTCCCGCCAAGCCAGAACCAACCACGATTACATTGTGCTTGCGCTTGTTGGCCGGGTTCACCAGCTTCATGTCGAAGCGGGCCTTGTCCCAAGCCTGCTCAATCGGACCGGATGGAATTCTTGCGTCGAGTGTCATTATTTTACGATCCCCAGCAGAATGCTCACCGGGATGGAAATGTATCCCAGCACGATCAAGGTTGCGATGGCCACGGCAGCGCGCTTCAGCGTCTGCGTGTGCCGCGGATGCGCCACGCCCAAGGACTGAAACATGCTCGCAATGCCGTGACTCAGGTGCAGGCCCAGCAACGAGACCGCAAAGATGTACCACACGGCGACCCACCAGACCTGAAAACCAGACACCAGATTGTGGTACACATCGCCAGCGATGAATTGCGCCTCAGGATGCACGTAGCCTGCGGTGAATTGCAATAGGTGAAAGATGATAAAAACCAGGACGATCGGCCCGCTCCAATACATGGTGCGCGAAGCGTAGGAAGAATTGATGGCCTGTTTGCGCGAGTACCCCACGGGCCGCGCTTTTTTAATGCGTAGCGCCAACTGCACCGCCGTGATCACATGCAACGCCAGCGCAGCCAGCAGAGCCAGACGCACCATCCACAGCAGCTCACCCAGGCTGTGCAGCAGGTGCGAGTATGCATTGATGCGTTCGCGCCCTTCGAAGATTTGCAAATTGCCGAGCATGTGGCCGATCACAAAGAGGAACATGATGGCCCCGGTGACGGCCATAACAGCCTTCTTGCCGGTTGTGGATTGCCACAGGCCCGCCACGCGCCGTACAGCCTGCTTCGGTTGCGTTACCGCTACGCTTGCACTCATTTGTTTCTTCCAGCCTCGTTCCTGTTCTGTCTCCACTGCCCAGCCATGCGGCGCGGGTAAACCCAAACCACACACCACCCCAGCCAGCACGCCATCAAAATCCCTGCGCCGTCATCTACCCCAATTGTTGTTGCTGTTCAAGGCCTTGCGGAGAGCAACCCTTATTATTGGTACGCCGTTGCCGAAGAGTCAAGGCGGCCTGCGCGTGACCCGCATCACAGACCTGCCCGGGCCGCGGCCACTACCGTAAAGCCACGCTGGATTCCCTCCAGCCCAGCACGTGCAAGGGAGCGCGGCTATGTGTCTTGCCATTCCCGGTCAAATTGTCAGCATCGCAGAGGAGCGCGGCCAACGCATGGCCCAGGTGGATTTCGGCGGGGTCACCCAACCGGTCTCGCTGCACCTGACGCCGCAGGCCGCCATCGGCGACTATGTGCTCGTGCATGTCGGCTTCGCCATCAGCCGCATCGACGCCGAGGAGGCTGCACACACCTGGCGCACGCTGCAGGAGATGGATTTGCTGGCGAATGAACTGCCTGCAAACGTGGAAGGAGCGCAGCCATGAAGTACCTGGACGAATACCGCGACGGTGCCGTTGTGCGTGCATTGGCGCAACGCATCGCGCAGATTGTCACCCGACCCTGGGTGTTGATGGAAATCTGCGGCGGCCAGACACACTCCATTCTGCGCTACGGCTTGCAGGAGTTGCTGCCAAAGGAAATTGAATTGGTGCATGGGCCAGGCTGCCCGGTCTGCGTTACGCCTGCGGGCATTTTGGATCGCGCTATTGACCTCGCTCTACGCCCTGGCTTCACGCTGGTCACCTATGGCGACATGCTGCGCGTGCCGGGTTCTGTAATGGATTTGCAGTCGGCCCGCGCTCGCGGAGCCGATGTGCGCATGGTGTACTCGCCGCTGGATGCGGTGCGCATCGCGCGTGCCCACCCAGACCGCACCGTCGTTTTTCTGGCCGTGGGTTTTGAGACGACGGCTCCGGCGAACGCCATGGCCATCTATCAGGCTGAACGCGAAGGCCTGCGAAATTTTGCCCTGCTGGCTTCACACGTACTGGTGCCCCCAGCCATCCGCGCGCTGCTCTCCTCGCCAGACTGCCGCGTGCAGGGCTTCATCGCACCGGGCCACGTCTGCACCATCACCGGCTGCGCGGATTACGAACAACTCGTCCGCGACTTCCACGTGCCTGTCGTCGTTGGCGGCTTTGAACCGGTCGATCTGGTGCAGGCCATTCTGACGCTGGTCACCCTGCTGGAAGCTGGCCATGCTGGGTTGGCCAACGAATACACTCGTTCGGTTACGGCGAGGGGCAATCCAGAGGCGCAGCGCGTTGTCGCCGAGGTCTTCGCCGTCGCCGACCAAACCTGGCGCGGCATGGGAGAAATCTGCGGCAGCGGTCTGCGCATTCGTGAACGCTACGCACAGTATGACGCCAGCCGCTTTTTTGACGTAGCGCTGACGGAACCACCCGCACCGGCTGTCTGCATCAGCGCACAAATTTTGCAAGGCCTGCGTAAGCCCACCGACTGCGCGGCCTTCGGCACGGCCTGCAGACCGGAGTCTCCCATCGGAGCGCCCATGGTCTCAACCGAGGGTGCCTGCTCGGCCTACTACCGCTATCGCCGCGCCGCTGCGCAGACGGCCGTGGAGGCTGCACGATGATGAACACGCTCACCTGTCCGCTGCCGCATATTGAAACGGAAACCATCTGCATGGGTCATGGCAGCGGAGGCCGGCTTTCTGCAGAACTCTTCCGCAGCGTGTTTCAACCAGCCTTTGGCAATCCCATTCTTGACCAACTGGGCGATCAGGCCTTGCTGGAAATCAGCGGCGCGCGCCTGGCTTTCACCACGGATTCCTACGTCGTGCGCCCACTATTCTTCCGCGGCGGCAACATTGGCTCGCTCGCCGTGCATGGCACCATCAATGACCTGGCCGCCGGAGGCGCGACGCCGCTGTACCTTAGCGCAGCCTTCATTCTGGAAGAGGGTCTGCCAATGGCGGCGCTGCGCCGGGTTGTCACCACCATGCAGCAATGCGCGGAACAGGCCGGCGTGCAGATCGTTACCGGCGACACTAAGGTCGTCGAAAAAGGAAGTTGCGACGGACTCTTCGTCAACACGGCTGGCATCGGACTTGTACCCAGCCATCTGCATCTTGCGCCAGATCAGGTTCAACCCAGCGACGCCGTCCTGCTCAGCGGCCCCATCGGCGACCACGGAATCGCCATTCTCGCCGAGCGCGAAGGCTTGTCCTTCGCATCCGAGAT
>DAHUZD010000254.1 GCA_027306745.1 Acidobacteriaceae bacterium | reverse complement strand
CTTCCAGCCGTCCAATGGGCCGTGACGAAAATGCACGAGACTTATTGGACGCGCCAGGAAGAAACCTCTGGCCAATGGCTCATTGCGTCCTCAGCCCATGCCGTCGATTTGTCTGTGTGGCATGAGGTGCAGGGATTGGGGATTTTGTATTTGTCTGTCATGGCCGGCGAAATGAACCGGAAGGTATGGGCGCGAACGTAGGCTCCCGGAACGCCTTCTGATTCGATCTTTGGCATATGGCAGGCGACGCACTGGCTTCCGGGACTGCCGTCTTTGTGATGAGTATGCGCCTCCAGCGTAGCTTCATGCGGGCCGTTCGGTGAAGCAGGGCCGTGACAGTCCAGACAGATTTGGTTTGCGGGCTTGATAAGCTGCGCGTAGTTTCCCGTTCCATGCACTTCGTGGCAGTCGTAGCAGGTGATGTTGTGCCGATACATCAGGCTCTGCACAAAATCATTGCCTTGCATCCGATTCTTGTGCGCTGTGCAGTCCGGAAAATAATAGAAGTCTGTTTGCCCCAGCGTGCAGTTTTCCAGTCTCCAGAAGTCTTGCAGCTTGAGGCCGACGGTGTAGCCAACCGGCCAGTCGTAATACTTTCCCTCGATCGGATTGGTCAACGGACGTCCCTGCGAGTGGCATTGGATGCAGGTGTCGTTTGCCGCCACTGAATCCATCTGCGCCGGATTCAGGATATTGCTGCGCGTGGGGTGTTCGGCGTGCGCGCTGCCGGGGCCGTGGCAACGCTCGCAGCCGACGTTCCATTCCGCAACCTGTTTGGTGTGGATGTCGTAATCGACAGAGTGACAACCGTCGCAGGTTGGGCCCGTGGGACGCTGCATATTGTTCGGCGGATACAGATGCGCCCACCAGTCGGCTCCTTGTGCGGGGATGACGTATTTGAGCCATTTGTGATTGCCGATGTCCCACTGCACCGGCAACAGATAGTAACCATCTCCAACTTTGGTGAAGTAGCGCTGCTTCCAGATACTGCCGTAAACGAAAGCAACCTGTTCTTTGGAGAACGGGGCCAGATGGTTCGTCGCAAGATCGGGAAGCATGGCATTGGGATGCGTCCTCGGATCGCGCACCACATTGGCCATCGGCGTCTTCTTCAATCGCTGGTAAATGTCAGCATGGCAGCGGGCGCAGGCTTCAGAGCCGACGTAGTGGGCTGCGGCGAGGGTTGCGGTCTGCTCTTGCATCTCCAACTTTGATAGCGGGCAGAGGCTGCGCACGAAGAGAGCGAGTTGCCAGCTCTCCGGGCCGGAGATTCTGTGCGGACTGCCCAGGGCGGGCATGCCACTGAGCTGAACTCCGTTCTCGATAATGTAGTGGATTGCGCCGTCCGTCAGGTTTTGTGTGGCAGCATCCCGCAGGTCCGGCACGCGTGGATACTCGTGCTCGCCGATCTGCGTCTTGCCGCTGCCGTCGATTCCATGGCAGACCGCGCACCGCATGAAACACTCCTGGCGTCCTTGTTCGAAGGCTGCGGCATTGCCGGTGAATGGATTTTTCCTGCGCCGTTCCTGCCGCGGGATGGCCAGGTTCCGCAGGCCACGGGCCACCGTAGTCTCGAAGGCCGATGGCGTGGAGGTGGCGCGAAAACCTCGCAACACAAGCGTCGTCAGGCAGAGCAGCCCCAGTGCGATGCATCCCAGGATCGTAACCAGAATCGGCTTCCATGATCGCATCGCGGTGTCGTTTGCCTCCATCGCAGGATACTTCAGATCCAAAGGCCTGAGGCCGTGAAAAGCAGGATGGGTGCTTTGTCTTGGGGCGCGAATCATGCTCATCATGCATACCGATGTCGATGCAAAAGGTGCTAGAGGCCACGACGCTGGGAACCCAACGGCGTTATGATTGCATCCATCGGGTGCGGCCAGGCATCCAAAATAAACCGCCATGCGAGAGACACGCGACATAATTGGCTTGTGGCGCAAGGCCACCGCCGGACACGCAGACGCGCCCAGCGCAGAGGGCGCGCTGGTGACGCTGGTGCATGTGGAAGGCTCCAGCTACCGCAAGCCGGGCGCGCGGTTACTGACTCGTGAGGGTGCGTCGACGGGTTCGGTCAGCGGCGGCTGCTTGGAGGATGAGGTCGTCCGCAAGGCCGCATGGATCACGCGCGATGGCGCGGCGCTGCAACGCTACTCCACACTCTTTGATGACACCAGCGAGATTCCCTATGGTCTGGGCTGTGGCGGCGTGGTCGATCTGCTGCTGGAGCCGCTACGGCTGCCGGAGACGCAGGCGCTGCTGGCTGCGCTGGAGCAATCGTTGCAGGGCGAGCGACGGATCGTTGCAACGATTCCGCCGGGGGAAGGATCGCCGCTGCAACGCATGGTTTGGAGCCGTGCGGGTGCGGTCATTTTCGCCAGTGATGCGCTGACTGCCGAGAGCCGGGGCGTGCTCACCACATACGCTTTGCAAAATGTGCGGGAAGATTCCGCACGGCACTGGGAAATTGCGACTCCTATACAAGGAAGGCAGCGCACTGTGTTTTTGGAGGTCATCGCACCGCCGCAACGATTGTTCGTTTTTGGCGCGGGGCGCGATGCGCAGCCCTTGGTGCGCGCGGCGCATTTGCTGGGCTGGACGGTGACGGTGGTCGATGGTCGCCCCGCGCTGGCACGCGCGGAGAATTTTCCAGAGGCGGACTCAGTGCACACACTGCCCAACGATGCTGCGCAATACGGTGAGACCTTGCGCGGCATGGGGATTGGCCCGAACGACGCCGCCGTGTTGTTGACGCACAGCTACGTGCAGGATCGTGCACTGCTGCCGCTGTTATTGCCGATGGGCCTGCGATATTTGGGTCTGCTGGGCGCACGGCATCGCAGCCGGCTGCTGTTGCAGGAGGCGGCGGAGCAGCTTGGCTGGCAAGCGGAGGAGTGCCTAGCGCGTGTGCATGCACCGGTGGGCCTAAACCTGGGTGGTGACACGCCGGAGTCGGTGGCGCTGGCCATCGTGGCGGAGATTCAAGCCGTGCTGCATGGCCGCGAAGCGATGCTGCGCACGGGGCGCGACCGCTCATTGCTGGAGGCGCAGGGTCCGCGGTACATTCCCGTCGCATGCCCGCTGGATGCAGAACCACGGCCACCGGTACCGTCCGCCAGCCCGCGCACAACCACTCTTCCATGAATGATGCATCGTACATTCCAGCAATTCTTCTGGCCGCTGGGGCATCCACGCGACTCGGCCAGCCGAAGCAATTGCTGTGTCTGAACGGCGCGCAAGAGACGCTGCTCGAACACACGCTGCGCGTTGCACTCGATGCAAAGTTGCAGCCTGTCTATGTGGTGTTGGGCGCACAAGCCGAGGGAATCGCCGCCGCTACGAACTTGCAGGGCGCAACGGTTCTGCACAATGCAGAATGGCCGGAGGGAATGGCTAGTTCGATTCGCTGCGGCCTGCGTGCCGTGCAGGAACAGGTACCGGAAGCCGTAGGCGTGCTACTGTTAGTCTGCGATCAACCCGCGCTGACAAGCGAACATTTGCGTGCGATGTTGGCCGCGCATCGGGCAGAGCCAGCGGCGATTGTCGCCTCACAGTACGCGGGCACTCATGGCGTGCCCTTGCTGGCTCCTCGCGCGCTTTTTGCCGACTTGGCCACGCTGACCGGCGACCGGGGTGCGCGGGCACTGTTGCAAAATCCGCGCTTGCAGGTGACGGGCATCCACTTTCCGCGCGGAGATTGGGATGTGGACACAACCCGAGATTTGTCCACTGCCTATACGCGCAGATGAAGAGTGCGGCTACTGAGCCGTGGCAGTGTGGAGTGCTGGCTGTGGCAGCGCCCCGGCCAGCGGCAGCGTAAAGAGAAATGTGCTGCCGTGATTCAGTTCGCTTTCTACACGGATGCTGCCGCCGTGGGCCAGTACGGTGTGTTTGGCAATGGCCAGGCCCAGACCGGTGCCGCCGGAGTCCTTCGAGCGACCTTTGTCCACACGGTAAAAACGTTCGAAGATTCGATCCAAATGTTCTGAGGCGATGCCCGCGCCGAAGTCCTGCACGAAGAACTCGACGGCATCGCCGCTGAGCCGCGCGCCCATGACGATGCGTCGGCCCGCGCTGCCATACTTGCCCGCGTTCTCCAGCAAGTTGGTGAAGACCTGCAGGATGGCATCCATGTCGGCCAGCACGTGGGCCTCTGTGCGGCTTTGGACCTCGAGGCGAATGTCGGTTGCGCGCAGCGAGCCGGTGAAGAGGCTGGCCGCTTCATCCAGCAGCACCGCGGCCGCCACGGGCTGCAAGCGCAGCTTGTACTCGCCGGATTCGATGCGCGCCAGGGCGAGCAAATCCTCTGTCAGCCGGTTCATGCGCGCGGCGTTTCTGCAGATGATGCCGAGAAAGTCGCGCGCCTGCTCTGGCAACTGCTCCTCTGAGGCCATCAATGTTTCTGCGTAGCCTGAGATGGAGGTGAGCGGTGTGCGCAGCTCATGTGAGACGTTGGCGATGAAGTCGCGGCGGGTGACCTCGACGCGCTCAATCTCCGTCACGTCATGCAGAACGGCCACGGCGCTGTCGCCGGGCATAGGCGCAGCGCTGACGTCAAAGACGCGGCTGGGCTTCACGGAGCGCGCACGGGCCTGCGCTGGAACACGTTCCCGCAAGGCTCGCTCCACGCAGGCCAGCAGGTCGGGGTCGCGCACCGTTTGCACCAGAGCGCTGCCCAAGCGCACGCTGCCACCGGCCAGGCGGCGCATCACATGGTTGGTCCACTGGATGTGCCCCTTGGCGTCGACGACGATGACCGCCTCTTCCATGCTGTCCAGCACGGCCTCCAGCCCGCGTCGGCTTTCTTCCAGAGTGCGGAATTTTTCATTCAGCGCGTTGGCGGCTGCATCCCAGGCGCGCGCCATCTCCGCCGTATCTGGCTCGGCTTCCAAACGCGCCTGCAAATCGCCCGCAGCCCACTGAGCCGCCAAACGCTGCAACCGGCTGGTGCGGCGCTGCACGCGCTCGCCGACAAATTGCGCAGCACGCGCCGACACCCAGGTGACCAGAGCCGCAAGCGCCAGCACAACGAGCAACGCATGGGAGCGCGCAGGGATGCGCGCTGCGGCTGCGCCCAGCAGCAGCACGCCCAGCAGCGGCAGCC
>DAHUZD010000217.1 GCA_027306745.1 Acidobacteriaceae bacterium | reverse complement strand
TGCCAATTTTGGCATTACCTATCTCAGCGACGCGGGCTGCGGCATCGTGGGTGGGTGGGACTCAAACGGCAACGGCAGCACCAATGGCAACTCCAACAGCGTCTCCATTCCTGTCGGTAATTGCACGCTCACCTTCTCTGCTAGCATCGACGATCAATATGGACAAGCCTATATAAGCTGCCCGCAATCCTACATAGGGTTTGTCAATCCGAAATACGTCGTGGTCGGTGTGACATACGCGCCGCCTGGATCATCCAGCTACGTACAATACGGCAACACGATCTCGATTGGAAATACAACGGATATTTCCAGTTCATTCTCCAACGGTGTTGGATTTAGTATCTCTGTTAATAGTCAAATTAAAGGATGGGCTGCAGGCGTGGATGGAAGCGCAGGAGTGACAGCTACATCATCCACTGATTACACGCAAGAATCAAACAGTTCAACAACTACTACTTTAACCAAATCGACAACGGTCTCTTACCAGACTCCGGGAACTCCAACCATGTCTCCGGTGAATAATGATTATGACTACATCTGGCTTTGGCTGAACCCGGAAATAGTGCTCTCCTACATCCCCGCGGTCAATAGTGGGCCGGCTGCAATCCAATGGAACGGATACGGATTCGATCCAAGTGATCCAGCCGGCACTAATGGGCCAGACGTTTTCCCTGTACAAGTGGGATGCCTCAATGGACACTTTTCATGCCCTAGTGAACTGACTTGGGCGTATGGTGCTCCGATTACTGGGTCCTATGCTTCTTATGGTACGCTAGCCCGCGCCTGGGTATCGGGACAAACGTGGCCCAACGGAGAGATGCCGAATCTAACTTTCAGTGACATCTGTCAGATACTAACTAATGACCCCTTGGCTGAAAGTCCGGTGGATTGTCCAAACACACGTTATACGGGATTCGCTGGAAATCCAGAAACAACTCCGGACGGAAGATATACAATAGATACATATCCTCCAAATCCAATTCCATATCCAGATGGTTCCCAAGCAATAAGCTATAACTTGCAGCAGATCAATACACAGGCCGTAGCCAGTGGAAGTAAGAACACATTCAAACAAGCTTTTGGTCTAGAAGAATCCTTCGGCGGCCACATCTTTGGAATTGGGGTAACGACGGTACTCAACGAAAGCGACACGTTGACGTGGACAAATTCCAGACTTGACACAATTACGACCACAACGACGCTCAATGATGCACTCTCGGTCACAGGCCCTCCAGATGGGTCAGGCTACTCGGGTCCGACTCAATTCATCGCATACCAAGACAACTTGTTTGGCACGTTCGCCTTTGTGCCTATACCAGCCGGGCAGTAACACTTGTGAATCCGTTGAATCTTCTTCTCTTACATCCAAATTCTTTCTCCGGGGATTTTATCCCCGGAGAAAGAATTATCCAGAATCCGCATGGCTTCTGTTTAACAGACTGGAATGGGTACATGAAAAATATGCTCCGCAACTTCCGTGCATTCCTATATCTACTTATCACGATTTTCTTTGTTGGCTGCGGGGGTGGTTCCCCCACATCTAAAAAGCCACCATCTCCTACCAATGTTGTTATTCTATCGACGAGCACGGCCAATAACCTTATCTTTCAGATGCCACTGACGATCAACTCATTGTCACTAGTCAACCAAAATGGCCAGATAGTTTCCTTGCTGAGATCTTCCTATCCTGAATTTATTCATGTGAATGGCAATCCAGAACCGCTGGCAACCGTAAGCATACCGCAAGGTGTGTATATACAGGCTTTCGTTGATTCTAATGAGGGTGGAGTTAGCTGCATAGCGCTCAACGCTAGTGGCCAGCTATCGTATAATTTTTACGGTGATAACGGGATTTCATTGCCAGTTTCTGTCCAATTTCCGCAGCCAATCACCATAACAGGAAGCGATGCAACGCTACTACTAAACTTAATAGTTTCGCAATCGTTTAGACCACCTTCGACAGGGTGCTCCTCCAGTAGTAGTTCAAGTAGCAATTATTCCATAACCCCAAATTTCCAACTTACTGCATACAATCCACCGGCGCAGATATCATCCAGTGGAGGTAGTCACTTAGCTGGGATGGAGGGAATTGTATCAGATGTACAGCCTTCTGCAAGCAACTTCACCGTCCAATCCGTTGATGGTAATAACTATGGGAACGGAAGTCCGGCTGGCGCTATGAATGCAGCTTCCGGGCCGTCATGGACATTTGTTACGGATTCGAATACGGCATTTCAGGGGATTCCAGGGATATCTGCGGTTGTTGCCAATATGGCAGTCGATGTGGATGCAGCGATCCAGCCCGACGGATCGTTACTTGCCACTAGGGTCGCTGTTTACGACACAGACATAGCGAATACAAGTCTGTGGTATGGAGATATAGCTAAGGTTTCCAATGCGGTGAATGCCAGCATACAGGGCAGTAGTACCGGATTTTATCCAGCAGTTTCATTGTCAATCGGGCCGATGCTTGCAAACGCATTTGTTTTTGCAAGCTATGCAGGCTCTGCCTATTCTATTTCTGGTCAAATGCAGAATATATCTGAACTTCCGTTTCATGCGGAATTTTCCAGTGCAAACATGATTGCTGGGCAACAAGTGGCGATCACTATGCACGAAACAGGATTTCCGCAAGCCAACATATTGCCGGCCGCAGGTAGCATTACCCTCATTCCACAAACACTCAACGGCACGGTGAGCGCGATCGGCAGCGATGGTGGTTTTACGACTTATACCATCACACTGGCTCCGTATGACCTTTTCCCAGCGCTTGCTGTGCAGTCAGGGCAAACCACGCTGCTCACCAATCCCAGCCAGGTGGTGGTCTATGCGGACAGCAACACGCAGATGCTCAACACGAATCCCATCGCCGTGGGCAATGTGGTGCGTTTCTATGGCCTGGTCTTCAACGACAACGGCACACTGCGCATGGACTGCGCCGAAGTCCTCGACGGCGTGCCGGAGTAGAAGTAGCAGATCGTCCGCGCCGCATCACAAATGTGCGCGGCGGAGTTCGACAGGTTGCAGCGCGACCTCGCGTGCCGGGGCTTTGGCCAGACGGCAGCAATTGCGTCCGGCATTTTTGGCATCGTAGAGCGCAGCGTCCACTTTGCGCAGCAAATCCTCAGCCGGCATGGCAGGCCAGTCGCGGCTCATCAAAACGCCAAAGCTCATCGTGACCGGCACGGGGCCTGTGCTGGCGGCGACAGGAGTGCGTCCGACCGCCATGCGGATATCCTCAGCGCGGGACATGACGCCTTCTGGGTCGCAATTGTTGAGTACGATCAGGAATTCCTCGCCGCCGTAGCGTCCGACGTAGTCGTAGGAGCGGACGGAGCCGAGCAGACGGCGCGCCACCTCACGCAGTACCTCGTCGCCGGTCAGGTGTCCGCGCGTGTCGTTGATCTGATTGAAGTGGTCGAGGTCGCCGAGCAGCAGCATGGTACAGTCGCGCTCGCGTGTGGAGCGGGTTAATTCCTTGGTAAGCAGCTCCATGATAATGCCGCGGTTGAAGAGGGAAGTGAGCGCGTCATGCGTGGCCTGATAGCGCATATTTTCGCGCGCCTCCACCAGGCTGTCTTCCAGTTGCAAAATGCGCAGGCCGGTGCGCAAACGGGCTTTGAGTTCCTCAGGATTGAAGGGCTTGACCAGATAATCGTCCGCGCCGGATTCGAGACCGGCCACCACCTCTTGCGTGGAGTTTTTCGATGTGAGCAAAACGATGTGCACATATTGCTGGCTGCGCTTTTGGCGCACTTCACGGCAGACGCTGGGGCCATCCATCTTGGGCATCATCCAGTCCAGCAGAGCCAGACGGGGTCCATCAACGCGGCAGAGCATCTCGGCTGCGGCCACGCCATTGTCCACCGCAACCACTTCGTAGCCGGCGCGTTCCAGCGTGGCTCGCAGCAGGTGCAGAGACATGTACTCATCGTCTGCGATTAAAATCTTCATGCCGGTTCTCCAGCCACGGTGCGGTCGAGCACGCGCATCACCACGTCCGCTGCCTGGTCCAGTGCGGCAAGAGCCCCGGGCAGATCCGCCGTGCTTTGTAGCTTGGCCGCCATCTCCACGCTTGCAGCCGCCTGCGCCGCTGCCTTCATCGCCAGATTGGCGCACATGCCTTTGAGTGTGTGCCCCGCGGCCTGAATCTGCGGCATGGCCATGGCGTCGACTGCCTGCTGCAAGGCCAGCCGCTGCCGGGGATACTCTTCACGAAACATGGCGAACAGCTCACGCATCAGGTCCCGGTCCTGCTCCACGCGATCCAGCAGCTCCTGAAAGTCAATGGCCGCACTGTCCATTTGCGTTTCCTGTTCCATTGGGCTTGCTCCCATTTCTACCACCCACAGCGAGTGTGGTGCATCTGCGCCCCGGAAATTTACCGGGATATTTTTTCGTGCAAAGCGGGCCGCGGAACGCTGTGCAGCATCTGCTCCAGCTCTGGGATGCGGATCGGCTTGG
>DAHUZD010000355.1 GCA_027306745.1 Acidobacteriaceae bacterium | reverse complement strand
GCAGGTGGTCTCTGGCTTGCAAGAGCATGATGTGGTTGCCTTGAGCGCCGCAGATGGCTCCACGCTGCACAATGGCCTGCAGGTGCAAAGCGTTCCATAGATGAAGCCCGCCTTCCCCCACACAGTGCAACACTTCGTCATCCTGGCCTTGTTTCCGCTGGCAACCCCCTGCCTGCGCCCTGCAGATGCACATACGCATAGCCACAGCAAAGTCCACGCAGTGTTACAGTCTGCGCAAACATCCAAACCAGCCGGGGACGCTTGGGCGCACACTTTGCTGGAACGCGGGCATGCCGATGAGGCCATGGCGGAGTTGCAAAAAAATCTTGCAGCTCATCCACAAGACGCCGAGGCGCACAACTTGCTCTGCCGCACATATTATTCGGAGCAGCGCTGGCCAGAGGCGATCAATGAATGCCAGCGTGCGGTGGAATTGCAGCCGGATGAGAGTGAGTTTCACACCTGGCTGGGACGCAGCTACGGCGAAGCAGCCGAGCACGCATCCTGGTTTACAGCTCTTGGACTGGCCCGCAAGGTCCACGCCGAGTTTGAAGATGCCGTGCGCTTGGCCCCGCACAGCGCTGCCGCGTTGAGCGACCTGGGCGAATACGCAGTGGAGGCTCCCGGATTTTTGGGCGGCGGTTTGGACAAAGCGGAATCTATCGCGGAGCAATTGCAACCGATTGACGCCGAAGCCTACCACGCACAGATGGCGCGCATCGCGCGGAAGCGCAAAGACCCCCAATCGCAAGAGCGGGAGTTGAAGCTGGCCATTGCGCAGTCGGCGGCTCCGGCTCATGCGTGGATGCAGTTGGCTTCGTTTGAGGCCTGGCGCGGTGACTATGCCGCCATGGAGCAGGCGATCCGCAGCGGCGCAGCTTCTGATCCCCTGCATGACAGCGCTTTGATGGATGGAGCTTCGATTCTCATCCGTCATCAATATGACCCAGAGATGGCCAAGAAACTTTTGCAGATGTACATTACATCGCAGCATACGACCGAAGAGTCCCCCGTCTTTGCCGCGGAGACGATGCTGGGCAATCTGCTGCGCCAGCAGGGAGACCTATCCGGAGCGGAAAAAGAATTTGCGGCGGCACACGCACTGGCCAACCTGTATAAAGACGGGCACTGAAGCCGCTTCTGCGCATATTTGTCTGCGGCCATTGGGCCGTCTGAAGAGCGACGTATAGAATCAGCTAGAGAGCATGAATCAGTTGCAACAACACGGTGGAAGGCTGCGCAGATATGCATTTGCGTTCGCCTTGTGTGTATTCATGGCCACGGCCTCGCACGCACAGATTTCCCTGGCCTCGGCAGTGAACCTTGCGCTGCAAAACAGCAGTCAGGTCCGCATCGCCAGTGCTAAATTGGCGCAGGCGCACGGGGCCTTAACTGAGGCACGGGGGGCTTATGTGCCCAACTTTTATGTGGGTGCCGGGCTGGGCTACTCGGTTGGATTTCCGTTGGGCACGCCGAACTTGTTCAACGCTGAATCGCAATCACTGATCTTCAGCTTTTCACAACCGGATTATGTACGCTCTGCCCACGCCGCCATCCAGTCCGCGGAATTTTCTTTGCATGACGCCCGGCAGCAGGTATCTCTGGACACGGCAACCGCTTGCCTTGATCTGGATAAAACTCACCGCGAAATGGCCGCGCTGCACGAGGCCATGGACGATGCAGACCAGTTAATCGTCATCCTGGACAACCGCGTAGCCGCAGGCGTGGCCAGCCATGTCGACCTAACTCGCGCACGGTTGATGCGCGCGCAGATGCAGTTGCAGCAAATACAAATTGAAGACCATGCGGAGCAATTGCAGCAGCAGCTTGCGGTGCTCACCGGACTGCCAGCCGACTCCATAACACTGGATGCAGGCAGCATCCCTCCCCTGCCAGATCTTTCCACGGCGGGTACGCAGCAGAGTACGCAAAATCCTGCCGTGCAGGCCGCGCAGTCCAAGGCGGATTCGCTGATGTACACAGCTTTCGGCGACAATCGCCAAAACTACCGGCCCAGCTTCCAGCAGATCACGCAGTACAGTTTGTTTTCAACCTTCAACAACTATCAGAACTATTACACCAGCTTCCAACAGAACAACTTTGGATTTGAAGTGCAGGTGACGATCCCACTCTTTGATCCGATTCACCGCGCCAAGGGCATTGAATCGAGTGCAGCCGCCAGCGTGGCCCGGCATGAAGCCGAGCAGGCGCAAGCCCAGGTCTCCGCACAAAGCCTAGCCTTGCGGCACCAACTGCGCGAGCTGAAAGCCGAGCAGGATGTGGCCAACCTGCAACAACAGTTGGCGCAGGATACGTTGCAATCCTTGCAGGTGCAAATGCAGAATGGCGCTGGTTCTGCCGCCGCGGCTCCTGTAACTCCCCAGCAGGCCGAGCAGGCGCGTGTGGATGAACGCAGCCGCTACATTGACAAATTAGATGCTGACTTCGCCGTGGAGCGCGTGAAGTTACAACTGCTGCGCCAGACCGGCGGCCTGCAAGCATGGCTGAATACGCAGCCGTAAACCTGCAAAAAAAATGTTATAGTTGGAGTGCGAGCATCCTGTGCGGAAGTGGTGAAATTGGCAGACACACCATCTTGAGGGGGTGGCGCCGAAAGGCATAGGGGTTCAAGTCCCCTCTTCCGCACCAAACATACTCGTCTTGGCTCTGGCGGTGACCGTCGGCCTTATTCAAATTTTTTTTCGCGCGCGTTTGCAATGGCTTTCGCAGCGCATAGAAAGCGGATTTCGATGGTTGTTTTGCTTACCATTGTGCATGTGATCGTTTGTCTGGTGTTGATTGGCGTCATCCTGTTGCAACAGGGCGCCAGTTCAGACTTGGCTGGTGCCTTCGGCGGCCAGGGATCGCAAACGGCCTTTGGCCCACGCAGCGCCTCCAACCTGCTGACAAAGGTTACGGCTTGGGCGGCCGTGATCTTCAGGCTCACATCCATTGGGCTTACGGTGCTGGTTGCGCGCGAAACCACGGGCCACTCCGTGCTGCAAGGCATCAGCTCCAGCACTCCGGCAAAGAAGTAAGAACAGCGCCTCCACGCGAGGCGCTGTTCGCATTTTTTCGTCCACACCTCCCTTTGCAAGCGCGCCATGATTCATGAGATTCTCACCGTCGGGCCGCTGCAATGCAATTGCAGCATTCTGGGCAATCCAGAAACGCATCGGGCCACTGTCGTCGATCCCGGCGATGACATTCAATCCATTTTGAAAATTCTCAATCAGCATCATCTGAGCGTGGAGCAGATCATCATCACGCACGCGCACATTGACCACGTTGGCGGAGCGGTGCGGTTGAAGAAAATTACCGGCGCGCCGATCTACATGAATCAGCTCGACCTGCCGCTTCTGGAAATGATAGACGTGCAGGCCGGATGGCTTGGCATTGCGCCGCCAGAGGTGCAGCCGCCCGATGTCTCCGCAGAGGATGGGCTGAATCTGACTGTGGCGGGCGCTGCGG
>DAHUZD010000209.1 GCA_027306745.1 Acidobacteriaceae bacterium | reverse complement strand
GTTCCATTTCGAAACAGACGATTCAAACTGGAATCTTCATCGTACCGCGAGTGGATTCTTCTGCGAAATCCCCTGGGACTGGCCGCAATACTGGGGCGTGGCGGATCGCCATCAGCGAGGGTGCGATGCAGGCAAGCGTAGTGGTGCGGCGAGGATTGGTGGGAGCGATGCTGTTGCTGGCGGCAGCGTCCCTATTGGCGGCGAAGCGGCCAGCGGGGCAGGCGCCGCAGCCGGCGCAGGCTGAGATGGGTGCGATTTTCAGCGACAGCATGATTGCCTCCATGCAGGGGCCAGACACGGGGCCAAGGGCTGCTGCGCACGGCGACAAGGCTGCCAAGGCGTGGGCCGCGTATGCGCGCGGCGTGCAGGTGCTGCTGGCTGGCAAGTACGCCGAGGCCGAACAGGCAGCGCAGCAGGCTATTGGCCAAGACAAGAATTTTTCTGACGCCTACGCGTTAGCAGCTACGGCGGATTTGTCGCAGAGGAAGTATGCGCAGGCGCAGCCGATGGCGCAGCAGGCGGTGCGCACCGATGCCGCCAGCGTGAAGGCGCGAGTGATTCTGGCCACGGCGGACAATTATTTAAGCGACTATGAAGCGGCGGCAGCGGCGCTGGAACCTGTGCAGGATGCCGCATCCCGCTGGTGGCAGGCGGCCTACCAGCGCGCGCGGGCCGAGGCTGGAATGGAACACGCAGAGGCTGCGCTGGAGTGGAGCAATCGCGCGGCTCTGCTGGCCCCGCCGGAGTTTGCTCCGCTGCATCTGTTGCACGCCAGCGCCCTGGCGGCTGCGGCGCGCTATGCGCAGGCTGCGGATGAGTTGGCGGTGTACTTGCAGATTGCGGGTGGGTCGTCTCCGCAGCGCATGGAATTGGAGGCGCAGTTGGCACGCTTGCAGCAGTTGGCGCGGGATTGAGTGGTTTGGGTGCTGCTGCGCAGCACGCGTGGGGCCTGCTGGGCGCGTACGTTCTGGCGCAACCCAAGCAGACCGAGGATGGAAGCGTAGGTTCCTCGACTCGCTTCGCTCACTCGGAATGACAAGGTGATTTTCGTGCGGAGATATCCAATCCGTACGGAGATATCCGATCTAGGATGAGCCATTCTGAGGAGCCTACAACGAAGAATCCAGAGAATCATCGCCCTCGTACAAGGCCAGCACTGCTTGGATTCTTCACTCACTCTGCTGGCGCATCCCAGGCGGGAGAAACGAAGATAGCTGTAGGTTTTTTCAGCACTCTGGTTGGACGGATTCGCTGAGCACGCGCAGCGTGACGAGTGTTTCATCGTCAAAGTGCTCGATGCCGCCCTGGAAGGCGGAGACGGCCTTCAAAATTCCATTGACCATGGTGGTGGCCGAGCAGCGCTGATACTTGGCCAGCACAGCGGTCAGGCGTTCTTCTCCGAACATATCGCCCGTATCGTTTTCAGCGTCGAGCATTCCATCGCTGGTGAAGACGAGTAGGTCGCCGGGCTGAGTGGCCAGCGTGAACTCCTCATAGGAGACGTCGGGAAACATGCCGAGGGGAAATCCAGAGGCCTGCACGCGTTCGATGGCGCCGGAGCGGCAGAAGAAGGGTGGCGTGGCTCCAGCGTTGGCAATTTGCAGCGTGCGGTCGGCGTCATTCCAAACAGCGTAGAGCATGACGACATATTGCGAATCGACTTTACGCTCTTGCAGTGAGTTATTGAGGGTGCGGAGCATGGCCGCAGGCGAAGGCTTGCGCGCGGCCAGCGAGCGCAACAGTCCGCTGACGACGGCGGCATACAGAGCAGCGGGTGTGCCCTTGCCGCTGACGTCGCCGAGCACGATGCCGATGCGCCCATCGCCGTAGTCAAGAAAGTCATACAAATCGCCGCCGATGATTTGTGCGGGAACAAAGCGAGAGGCGAACTGTGCGTTCTGCGTCTGCGGCATGGAGGGCGGCAGCAGGCGAAATTGCACTTCGCGCGCCATGGCCAGGTCTTCTTCAATGCGCTGTTCCTCTTGCGCCAAGCGCTGGTAGAGGCGCGCATTTTCCATGGCCACAGCCAACTGCGCAGCCAGAGTGCTGACGGCGTGCACATGCTCTTCGTTAAAGAAATGCGGGCGCGTGTGTTCCAGGTCGAGCACGCCGATCACTTTGCCTTTGTAGATGAGCGGCACGGCCATCTCCGAGCGCGTGTCGGCGTGGACCATCACGTAGCGTGGGTCGCGGCGGACATCGCCAACAAAAATGGGCTGGCGCTGTGTAACGGCTGCGCCGATGAGGCCCTGATGCACCGGCACCGGTTCGGTGGGCGAGGGATCAGCCTGATCGAAGCGGATAGAGAAGCGGTGTTCCAGATGTGTGCGCTTTTCGTTGAGCATCCAGATGACGAACATCTGATATGGGATGACACGCTTGAGCAGGTGGCCGACGCGCTCCAAAAGCTGGTCGGGATCCAGGATGGAGGTCAGCTCACGGCTGACCTCATGCAGTACTTCCAGGGCCTGCGCCTGG
>DAHUZD010000203.1 GCA_027306745.1 Acidobacteriaceae bacterium | reverse complement strand
CACCATTGTTGGTAAAGTTTTGCATGATCTGCGGCGTCACATCAAAGCCCATCACATACGCCTGGTCCACCTGCGGACGCAGCACGTCCAGCAGAAATTCCGTGGCCGCGTCCTGCTCAAACTGAAACCGCGAACGGATGGAGTTGCTGGCGTCGATCAGCAGGCCCACGCGCAGCGGCATATTGGTCTGCTGCGTAAAGCTGTAGACCTCTGCTGGGCGTAGATGATTGTCGAGCAGTGCAAAGTCGCTCTCCTGCAAATCCTTGATGAAGTGCCCGTGCTTGTCGACGACGGAAAAGACGAGATCAACCTCATTCACCACGGCGCGCAGACTGTAAACTCCGGGGTTCTGGCCGCTGCCATCCACGCCAGCATTGGCCGGAGTGCCTGCAGCGGCGCTGGCATCCGGTGGGTTGTGCGGCAGCGTGTTCAGCGTGGCGTTGCCAGTACTTTTCAGCGTCTTGGCGTCGTCTGAAGCCGGCACGGAAGCCGCCACCGCGGCGCTCTGCGCCCAGGCTGGAGGCACAAGCCATGCCATCATCGCCGCCACAGATAGGCAGCACACACACTGTCGAAAAGAACGGGCCAAGCCAAGCATCAGATTTATAGTATCAGCCGCGCTGGCGTGGGGGCACAGCGCTTGGAGCCGGTGTGCTCAGCCGCTCCAAAGCCGCCGTCAAGTCCGCGGGCAGTGGGGCTTCGAACTGCATCGGCACGCCAGAAATGGGGTGCTCCAGCGCCAGCTTGGCCGCATGTAAAAAATTCCGTGGCAACACCAAGTTCTCCTGCGCCGAGGCCTGCGGCTTGCGTGCACGGGGCGTGGCCGCCCGGCCCGTGGTCTGCGTGGCATCCACGGGCAACACCTCTTTCGGCGCACCGTAAAGCGTGTCCCCCACCACCGGGTGCCCAATGGAGGAAAGATGCACGCGAATCTGGTGGGTGCGTCCCGTTTCAATGCGCACCTCCAGTAAAGTGAATTTTCCATACGCACCCGAGATGCGCTGCTGCACGCGATAGTGCGAGATGGCACTGCGTCCGCCTGCACCTTTGGTCGTCATGCGTGTGCGATGCACGCGGTCGCGGTGGATGGCTGCGTCCAGCGTGCCGGTATCGCGCACGACATGCCCATGCACCAGAGCGATGTAGGTCTTGTGCACACGGCGCGATGCGAACATTTCGCCCAGCTTACGATGCGCCTGGTCATGCTTCGCCACCAGGATCAATCCGCTGGTCTGCTTGTCCAGCCGGTGCACAATGCCGGGCCGCACCGGGCCGGAGACGCTGGAGAGTGCTGCAGCATCGCCAAAATAATGCAGCAGCGCGTTCACCAGCGTGCCGCGGCTGCGCGCCTCCTCCGTTGCACCCGAGCCAGCGTGCACCATCATGCCCGCAGGCTTGGCGATCACGGCTATATCGCTGTCCTCATACACAACGTCAAGCGGAATCTCCTCGGCCACCGCGCGAATCGGCTCCGGCGCAGGGTCTCCCTCAACGGCAATATGCTCGCCGCCACGCAGCTTCAACGAAGCCTTGGCCGCAGCGCCGTTCACCAGCACTAGGCCGCGCACAATCCATTGCTGCACGCGCGCCCGGCTCAAGTCCGGCCACTGCTGCACAAGAAATTGATCGAGCCGCTGGCCAACGGACGTTTCCCCAGCGGTCAACGTGCGTGCATGGGCGATGGGTTCGGTTTCAGACAGCATGGATGCCTCGATGTTGGTTGACGGGCTGTGGCACTGGCCGCTCCAGCCATAGCAGCGCGCCGGCCAGCACCATCAGCACGGCGATGCCTTGCCGCAAGGAGAGCGCTCCATGCAGCAGTGCAAAGGAGACATCGCCGCGCAGCAACTCCTCGCCATACAAGGCGAGACCGTACAAAAACATTCCCGCTCCCAAGGTTTCTCCCGCCTGCCGAGCCTGCATGAGAAGCCGCCACAGCAAAGCACACAGTAAAAGATCGAATCCGCACAGATAGAGTTGCGCCGGATGCAGGTGCACACCGAGCGGCGTGCCCGCCCACAACGCAGCCCAGCGGCTATGGTAAACAACGCCCCACGGCAGCGCGGTGGGTGCGCCGTATTGCGCGCCCGTGGCAAAGGCGCCCAGATTGGCAAAGGCGTCTCCCAAGGCCAGTGCGGGCGCAGCGGCATCCAGCGTGCGCAGCAAGGGCATCCGCTGAATGCGTCCGTAGACCAGCGCGGCCAGCATCCCTGTCAGCAATCCGCTCCAGCGTGCAGCCGGGGAACGCAAGACGGACAAACTGAGCACCAGCAGAGGATAGTGCAAAAATACGCGGCCACTGGAGAGGATCAGCTCCAGCTTAGCGCCCAGCAAAGCGGCCAAGACAGCCGTCATGCTCAGGTTCCACATCGACTCCTGCGCGATTTGCAAGCGGCGCGCAGACGCCTGCGCCAACGCCAGTGCGGCCAGCAGACCCACGGCCAGGCACGCGCCCTCGGTGGGCAGCGTGAACGGACCGATCTGGAACAGGAGTGGATGCATGGCGGAAGTTGTCAGAAGATTGTTGCGAAAGCGCCCCTGTTGCGGGCGGAAAAATAGAAAGCCGACCCGCTGGGCCGTGCAGCAATGCGCTGGTGAACCCGTCCTAAGACGGTGGGAACCCGCCGCGGCTCTTTAGGCATTCCGGACTGGCGGACACTGCACACCGAGCCGATTGATCGAGTCGAGTCCCCTGTTCAATGAATGTAGGTTCAACCAGCGTGAATCGCCGCACCTGCTTTGCAGGCCGGTTTCTATTCTTTGGATGCTACCGGCCCCGCCGCGGATTGTCAAGCGCTCTGCAGAACGAAGGTACTGCCGCAAAAATCAAAAGTGCGCAAATGGAACTAGCCAATCGAAAACAGAATCCGCCGCCGTCAGCCTTATCCAGCCTTGCGCTCATCCTGCAGCACGGCATCCAGCATTCCGGCCAGTGTTTCGGCGCGCGTCTTCAGGGTTTGCTGCATGTGGCCCGTCTGCGCATCCAGCCGTTGCTGTAACACAACCAGCTCATCAGCAATGTTCAACGCGGCCAGCACGGCCACGCGCAGCGAGTCCACGGTTGCGCCCTGTTGCGCCACGGCGCGCATGCGCGCATCCACCAGCCGCGCCAGTTGCTCCAGATATTTTGGATCGCTGCCGCGCAGGTGATAGGTCTGGTCGTAGATGTCCACCACAATGCTTTCGCCGGTGGCTGTGTCGAGCCTGGGTTCCATCCTGGACTCCTTGGCTTGCCGGTTTGCAGCCTGCCTCATGGCGTGGCGATCGCGTCCAGATTCGCCAACAGACGCTCCACGCGCTGACGCACTGCGTCTCGCTCTTTGTTGAGAGCGGCCAGTTGGCTGCGTAGATCGTCCATCTCCATGGCGTGCAGATCCAGCTCCTCTTTGGCGCGCTCCAGTTGCTTTTCCGCCGTCACACGCAATTGCCGCTCCGCGCGCAGCATCTCAATGGTGCGCACCACGCGCTGTTCCAACGCGGCAAAAGTGTCGGCGGCAAGCGTCAAATCTTCCTGTACAGCGGCTGTGCTCATAAATCTCCGAGAGGGATTTTCGATCCGCTCTGCGCGCAGTATAGCGCGGGGTCGGCGGTTTTGGTGGTGAAAAATATACTTTCTTCACTTGCGATAATTTTTTCGCTCTCGAATGAACTGGTTCTTCGCTCGTGTCTGTCTCCACCTTCGCAAAAGCCAGACGCCGTCACTTGCGCGCAGATTGTGGTGCGACCAGATTCACTCCATCCCGAATCGCGCCTCCCAGCCGAGTGAGGGCGTCCATAACCTGATCGGACCAGGCTTGCACTTCGTCCTCACGCAGCGTGCGCTCCAAGGACTGGAAGCTGGTGCGCACCAACAGAGAATAGTGGCCCTGCGGCACGGCCTTGCCCTTGGCGTCGCGGAAGATTTCCATCGGCTGAGGTGCGCGCATCTCCGCAATGCCCAGCGCAGCCAGCGCAGAGGCGATTTGTTCCCAACGCACAGCATCCGCAAAGACAAAGGAGAAATCCCGTACCACAGCGGGGAAACGCGAAAGCGGCTGCGCCACCGGCTGGTGCAGCGCGCAAGAAAAAAGCCGCGCCAGATCGAACTCACCCACAAAGACCGCCTGCTTCAGCTTGCGCTGCGCGGCGGCCGCCTCCGCAAGCTGTCCAAAGTGGCCGACAGTGACGCCATTCGCGGACACACGCGCGGCGCGACCCGGATGCAGCCAGGCCGGCAGCGGGCCGCCCTTTTCTGCTGTGGCGTGGTACGCAGCCGATACGGCAAAGGCTGCGAGCATCTGTTCGACGGCACCTTTCATGTCGTAAAAATCAAACGCGCGCGCGGCGGTGTTGGCGCTGGCAGCCAACATTCCCGTTGCGCCGATGGCCAGCGCTGGCCGTTCC
>DAHUZD010000353.1 GCA_027306745.1 Acidobacteriaceae bacterium | reverse complement strand
ATGCCGCCAAGGCTCGCGGCAAATCGCGCAGACGAATGTTCAACTCCTGCTTGCGTGCGTTGCTGGAGCGTGTGAAGCCTCCGCGATCCAGTTGGCTGGCGTTGTCGTCGGGCAAATAGATGCGCAACAGCAGCATCTTGTCTCCCACGCTCAAAAATGGATTGCGCCATTGCGACTCATCCCCCACGGCCAGCACTGTATTTTTTGCTGGCAGCGGAATCTCCGCGATGTCCGTGCTCGCATCGGCCACTGCGGATGCTGACGGCGGCGCATAGCCAACGGCTGCGCTGCGGGTGCAGCCCACAGCGGCCAACACGCACAGTGAAAGTGCTGCCGCCAAAAAAATATGCTGTTTGCAGTTGGGTTGCATTGCAAATTCAGAATACCAGCCCGCGTGGTGCAGACCGGCTCACCGTCCTTGCCAGACGGGCGGACGCTTCTCCAAAAATGCACGCGTTCCTTCCGCCTTGTCTTCCGTAGCGCAGCAGGTTCCAAACAAGGCAGCCTCCAATTGCAGCGCTTCCCGCAGCGGCCTATCCAGGCCTTGCTGCACGGCCTCCAAACTTTTCTGCACAGCCAGCGGAGCCATCTTCGCCATCGCGTGCGCCAGTTCCTCTCCACGCTCGTGCAACTGTTCGGGAGCCACCACTTCATTGACCAGACCAATGCGCAGAGCCGCTTCGGCAGTGATCATCTCCCCGGTCAAAATCATTTGCAGCGCAGCCGCGGGTCCAACCAGCCGCGCCAACCGCTGCGTTCCGCCATAGCCCGGGATCAGGCCCAGCTTCGCTTCTGGCTGCCCCAAGCGCGCCGTCGTGTCTGCAATGCGCAGCGTGCAAGCCAGCGCCAGCTCACATCCGCCGCCAAGCGCATACCCGCGGATGCACGCAATCACTGGCTTGCCGCAGTTTTCAATCGTCGCAAAAACAGATTGCCCATGCAGTGCCTGCTCCCGTCCCTGCTCCTGCCCCAGTCCAGCCAACTCCTGAATGTCCGCACCAGCGGCAAAGGCCTTTTCACCCGCGCCGCTGACCAGCACTACGCGGATGGCGTTGTCGTTACGGATGGCATTGAAGAGCGTCTCCAACTCTCCCAGCATGGCTTGATTCAGCGCGTTCAACACCTTCGGACGATTCAGTGTGACCTTGGCCATCCCATCGCGCACGGCGTACAAAAGCGTTTCCAGTTGCATCGCACATCCTCCAGCCGGTTGCTGGCAAAACAGCGAGTGTAGCAAGTCCACCTGCGCCAGTAAAGCCGTGAAGCGTGTACCATCTAGATATGGTGAAAGGCATCACTCTGGTGCGCTCTGTCAGCGAACCAGATATCTTTGACAAGCTCGCGGATTTTTTCTCTGCCCTTGGCTTCGAGCCGGGCAAAGGTTGGCAAGACGGCCAGGGACGCGGCGCGCCCTTTCTTGCGCCCATCGGAAATCTGGAGATCGTCCACGGCCGACTGCCCGCCACACCCTCCGACATTTTGATTGAAGTCACCGCACTGGACTCCGTTCACGCCGTCGCGCTGGAGTGGCTCAAGAAAAATAATTCCAGCAAGGCTGGAGAAATGATCTCCGCCATCGCGGAAACACATTGGGGTTCACGTCTGTTTACCGTCGAGCCTGCCCCCGGCCTCACACTGGCCTTCTGGCAAAGTGAAAATCCCCTGCACGGCGTTCCGCTGGCGATGGAAGGCGATCTCTCCGCACGCGACATGCGCTTTGGCATCGTCGTTGCGCGCTGGAATGCTGTCATCACCGACCGGCTTCTCCAAGGCACGCTCGATGCTCTGTTACGAAGTGGCGCGGCCATGCACAATCTGCGCATTGTGCGCGTTCCCGGAGCTTGGGAGATTCCCTCGGCCGCTCGCACCTTGGCCTCCACTCAATCCTTGGACGCCATTGTGACGTTGGGCTGCCTGCTGCGTGGAGAAACCGCGCACTACGAGGCCATCTACAACGAGGTTGCGCGCGGCATCGGGCAAAGTCAGCAGGAGACCGGAATTCCCCACAGCTTTGGCGTGCTCACGTGCGATACGTTGGAGCAGGCGTTGGACCGCGCGGGGCTGAAGCTGGGCAATAAGGGATTTGAAGCAGCCATTGCCGCCATCGAGATGGTTTCCCTTCAGAAAAAAATCTTGGGCGCATCCGCACAAGGCAAGGGCTAACATGGGCAAGCGCCGCAAATCCCGCGAACTGGCCATGCAGATGCTCTTTCAGCTCGACATTGGCCGCCACACTCCCGATGAAGTCCGCCGTACTTTTTGGCAGGCGCGCACCAGCACAGACAACGACGCGCGCGGCTTTGCCGAAGACATCTTTCGCATCGCCACGGAGCGCCAGGAAGAGATTGATGCCTGCATCCAAACGATGAGCAAAAATTGGCGGCTGGAACGTATGCCAGCCGTCGATCGCAATCTGCTGCGCGCCACCATTGCGGAGATGCTCGGCTTCCCCGGCACACCGCTGCCCATCATCATTGACGAAGCGTTGGAAGTGGCCAAGCTCTACGCCGCGCCAGAATCCATCCCATTCCTCAATGGAATTTTGGATGCAGTCGCGCGCTCACTGCCGCGTCCCGTCAAGCAGTTGGATCCCAAGTAGCTCGTATAAATCCAGCCTTGTTCACGTACAAAAAAAGCCCTGCGACTGCAGGGCTTTTTTTCTTCTATGCCTTGCGTCTATTCCACCTGACGCGGGCGGGCGGCCATAAAGAAGGCCGGAACCGGCTGGTTATTCGGATTGGCCAGATTCGGGTTTATCTGCTGGGAATCCGTCAGTGTGTTTGTGTTGATGAGGTGAATCAGGTTGTCCTGATCCGTGCTCACATAGAACGTGTTGGTGTCTGGGCTAAAGACACCTGCGATCGGAGCCCCCGCCGTATCGTGAAAGGGCAAGCCTACCAATGCACCTCCACCAGTCGCTGGAATGGTGTACATGGGCAAAATTGTATTACCGTTCGTACCGGGCGCGTTGGAGTAGAAGGTGACAAATGCCAGGCCCGATGTTGGCGACGGCAGCACCTGACTGATGTTAGCGATGCTGGGAACGCTCAACGTGGACAAGTATGGCGTGCCCGCAACGTTGGGGGGGGTGCCAAATTGCAGATTGCCCGTCTGTGGACAAGCTCCGGGCGGAATGGTTACGTCGATGTCGGTCAACGTCAGGCTGCCTGCTCCTGCATTAGCCGCGGCCCCAAGAATGTGGTGTCCATCGGTTGAGCTGGCCACTTGATCCACGGCAGCGGTTACAGTTCCCACGGGCGGATAGTAATTCGTGGGATTCACCGCCGTATTCGGATTGTTGTTCGTGTTGTTCGGTCCCGCGGCGCAGTAGCTGAATGCGTTCACCTGCGCGGCTCCGGCGGAGGCCGTATAAATTCCAACTCCTGGCACGGTCACTGTATTGCTGGGCACAGGCACGGTTTCCGTCGCAGGCGATGGTGCCGGGCAGTTTGTGGCCGGGCTGTTGCCATTGTCTGTGCAGGCATGCCAACCAGTGAACTTGGAGTAGACAAACAGTGTGGCCGCATTTGGCGTATTCGCCGCGGGCGGGTTGGAGTATGTGATGTAGATCGTCTGATTGTCTTCCGTAAAGCTGGCCGTGTAGGGCGGATTGACCTCGCCGCCCAAATACTGCGTGGAGAAGACCGGGTTCGTCACGCCGGCTGGATAGATGGGCTGATTATTGGCGTCACACGCAATAGTAGGCCCAGGCGCCGGAAATTGAACGGAAGTCTTCTTGACAGTGCTGTACAGGTAGAACAACTGGCGGCAAGGATCATGAATGACCAGTGTATTGCTGTCAGGAGACACAGCCAGCACCGTTCCCGGCACAGAGGCATCTTGCGCCGACAATACATACGTCTTGGCGCTCACCGTCATCAACTCTTCAGCACTGCCAAAGTACAAAGTGGTTCCCGCCTGGTTCAGTACCATGGAGTTTGGCAGGTAGGGCAGCTTGACCGGCAAACTCACATTGCCGACGAGAAAATCAATCGGGACAAACCCGTAGGACTGCGGGCTGGCCAGGTACAAAACCGCTGAACTCGGTCCCGGTGTGTGTACGCTCACCGGATTGCTGGTCACAGGCAGGCCGACGCCCAACAATCCAATTTGATCCTGCGGCGATGGATTGCAGGTGCCTGGCAGGCATTGCGCAACGATATCCGCATCGCTGGGGAAGGATGCAGTAAGAACTCCTGTGGGATTCACCGTAATGTTTTGCGGGTTTGTGGATGTAAATGTCAGGTTCAGGCCTTGGATCGGATTGTTATTCGTATCCAGCACCGTGGCCGTCAAAGCCTGAATGTTAGTCTGGTTCACTGTCACGCTTGTCGAATTGGTTCCGCTTGGCGCAAGCGTGATGCTCTTGGGTGGGCAGGTGAAAAAATATCCCGCCGAGCTGGACGCTTGCGACACATTCGCCGTAATGACAGTTGCACCCGGCTGGTGTGCCGTGGCGATTCCGTTTTGATCCACCGTCACAATATTTGTGTTCTGAGGCGTATACGTTAAGTGTCCCACCGCGCAAGTAATGTCATTGACTGAACCGGGCGTGCAGGCGGCTCCGCCTGTGCACACGGTTGCCGCCAGCGGCACGGTATTGTTTTGCGATATGCAACTCGTTTGCGTATAGCCAGGCGTGCATCCCGGCGGTTGATTATTGGCCGGATTCGCTGGATCCACAGATGTACAGACCGTGATCGGAGAAATCTGTCCGTCCGAGGGGTTGCTCGCATACGGGCACGTCTCTGAAGTACCGCCCGGCGTCAATGTCACGCTGGTCACCTGCGGATGCACGAACACGGGCACTGGATTGCTTGTCGCCCCGCCGCCGCTGGCCGTAATGTAGGCAATGCCGCTCTTGTTCGTTGGAATGCAGGTGGTAAAGTTTGTCACTCCGTTGCCGGAATTTCTGTTCCATGTTCCGCCGCAAATCTGTCCCGTTGGCGTCACATCGGCAAGGGTCATATCTGTGCTGCCATAGGTAAACGACCGCAGGCCGGAATCGGTGCCCTTGCACGTCAGCGCTGTCGCGGAAACCACGGCATTGGTCGCGCCGTAGTTGACCGAAACGCCATAGGTGCTCGGCTCCAAATCAATTGTGGATGTGGCGCTTGTTGACGGTCCGCTCTGGAAACCGCTGCAAACATTCTTTCCATAATCCGTCAAATAGCATCCGGTTATGGAGACGCTCGCCGGCAAGGAAAGCGCACATAAGATTGTCAGAAATACAAACCGCCGCATTGAACCTCCCCGTCTGCGCTCAAGGCGTGGACGGTGATCTCAGGAACACTCGTACAAGGATTCCAGTACCTTTAGTCTATTGGCAGCGGGCTGCTTCGGCAACCGTCGCCCAAAGCTGCATCCCTTGTGCCTCAGCGCACAGGGCAGAATTTCACCCTGTCTTACAATATGCGCATGGATACTTTGGTCATCGCAGGCAAGGCCTTTCAGTCCCGTTTGATCGTCGGCACGGGCAAATACAAGGACGGAGCTGAAACGCAGCGAGCCTTGGAAGCCAGCGGCGCAGAGATGGTCACCGTGGCCGTGCGCCGCGTCAATCTTGATCGCAGCAAAGAGTCCCTGCTGGACTTCATTGATCCACGCCGTTATTTTCTTTTGCCGAATACCGCTGGTTGCTACACCGCCGACGAAGCCATTCGCGCCGCACGCCTGGGCCGCGAGGTCGGCCTCTCCGATTGGGTCAAGATCGAAGTCATCGGCGACCAGCAGACGCTCTACCCAGATGTGCAGGCCACGCTGGAAGCCACACGCGTTCTCGCCAAAGAAGGCTTCACCGTGCTGCCCTACACCTCGGACGACATCGTCTTTGCTCTGCGCTTGATCGACGCTGGCGCGGCCGCAGTCATGCCGCTGGGCGCTCCCATCGGCAGCGGGCTGGGCATTCAGAACATCGCCAATCTGCGCATTCTGCGCGAACGCATCACAGTGGTGCCGCTCATCGTCGATGCCGGCGTGGGCACCGCCTCCGACGCAGCCATTGCCATGGAGTTGGGCGCGGACGCCGTGCTCATGAACTCCGGCATCGCGCACGCTGACAACCCTGTACTTATGGCTGAAGCCATGCAGCACGCAGTACTGGCCGGTCGCCAGGCTTATCTGGCCGGTCGCATGCAGCGCAAGCTCTACGCCACAGCCTCCTCGCCGCTGGAAGGAATCTCGCGCTAGCGCCGCGCCTGCCTATGCGCGTTCTTGGCATCGATTGCGGAACTCAATTCACTGGCTACGGCGTCGTCGAATCCGACGCCGCGGGGCATTTGCGCGCACTGGATTGCGGCGCAATCCGCTTGCGGAAACAAGACCCTATGCCGCTGCGGCTGCATACGATTTTTTCTGAACTGAGCACATTGATCGCGCGCCACACCCCGGACGTAACCGCGATCGAAGAAGTCTTCCACGCCGCCAACAGCCGCACCGCGTTGTTGCTGGGCCAGGTGCGTGGCGTGGCGCTGTTGGCCGCCGCAATGCAAAAAGTTGAGATCGCGGAATACGCGCCGCTGGCCATCAAATCCGCCGTCACCGGCTACGGCATGGCCGACAAAGAACAGGTACGCTTCATGGTCATGCGCCTGCTCAACCTGACGGTTCCGCCGGAACCACTCGACGCCTCGGACGCACTGGCCATTGCCATCTGCCACTCACACCACGCGCAAACCGCCGCTGCACAAAGACGCTAAAACTCAGTGTTCAAATAATTTCAATCGCCCCATTCAATCCATCGGTTGGCTTCAGTGGGGGCTGACCAACTGAAGATAAAGTGCAGCCATTGCATCCAGTGGCAGAGCTTCGGCGCGTGCGCTCGGATGAATCGCCGCTCCGCGCAGCGCATCAGCAATCCGCTCCGGCGCCAGGCCGGATGCGCGCAGATTGTTGGCCAGCGTCTTGCGCTTCT
>DAHUZD010000186.1 GCA_027306745.1 Acidobacteriaceae bacterium | reverse complement strand
TGCGTAGACGGCCAGTTGGCGTGGCGCGGCGGCATCGTTGGCTGGCGATGCGCTTCCGGCTGGAGAGAAGAGATTCATGTAGGAATGGGCGGTGCAGCGACCACTCAGAGTAGGCCGTGCCGTCGCTGCCGGTTTGGTCGGAGCCGCTGTGAACGTCGGTGATGCCGGGCTGGCTTTGATCGATGCTGGTCAGGTCATCGGAGTTGACGGTGACCCAGGTGCTGCTGCTGCGCGTGATGGGGTCCACGGGGATGCTGCGGAGATAGCCGGCCTGCACCAGATCGTCCAAGGATTGTGGGGCGGCCTGCTTGTCTTCAGTGTATTGCTCGATGGCGTCGCGCATGGTGTGCAGGTCTTCGCGCAGGGCGGCCTCACGCGCGGACTTGATGGCGGAGATGTAGCTGGGCACGGCGACGGCCAGCAAAATGGCGATGATGAGCATAACCACCATCAGCTCCACCAGCGTGAAGCCGGAGGCGCGGCGGTGAATGCAGCGGATTGTGCGCAATGGGTGCATGTCTACCAGTCGGAGTACTTGGTGCCGTCCAAGGCTGTGGCTTCAGACTTGGAGTGAACGTCAAAGACATTTTCACCGCCCCAGGAGTCGCTGTCCGGGTCATCCTGCATGGAGCGCAAAGCCCATTCTGCCTTGCCCGTCATGGGGTCGACCGGAATGGCGCGGAGAAACTTTACCTTTTTTTCCTGGATGTCGACGCCGTTGACGAGTGTGTCGAGATCAGGCGGGTAGCCATAGCTGTCCACCTTGGTCATGATGGCTCCGCGGTCAGCTGCGTCTTTGTAGTGGTCGATGGCGCTACGCATCTCCCAGAGGTCATGGCGCAATTCGCGCTCCTTTTCCCGCTGCACCTGAAAGCGGGCGATGGGATAAGCGACCAGCGCGAGGATGGAGAGAATCGCCGCGGTGACGATCAGCTCCACCAGCGTCAGGCCATGCTGATTCCGGCGATGGTTTGCATTCAGCATAGGGATCGGCTGCGCGCAGACTCCTGTCGGCATTTTAAGCCGGGAAAACGGGTTGCATCCACCGGACTACTGAATCTGCACGGTGGCCGAGGAGCCGACCACGGGCAGAATGTGTTGTGCGCTGTTGCGCGCGGCTGCCTTGACCACTGAGACGGTGGCTGTACCAGCGGCCTTGGCCTGGAAGGTGAGCGTGCAGATGGCTCCGCTGCCGCTGACGCCCTTCACTCCCGGCGGGCGCGAAGCGCTGATGGTGACGTCGCCATTGCCGTCGTCGCGGTGTACCAGCGCCACGGTCTGGCCGTCCTTGCCCAGCAGGTCACCGGTGTCTACGTTGACGAGCGTAAGCAGTTTGGGATCGTAGCGCAGATCCATCGGCACCTCATAGAGGTCGTCGGCACTTTGCACGGTGACGGACATCGGGAAGGTGGCGCCAACTTTTTGCGTAGTGCTGGCTGGCGAAACGGCGAGCTGGAGCAGGCTGGCGGAAGCCGCTGGAGTGGCCGCAGGCGCGCGCGGCGCAGTCTGCGCAGCGGGGTTGGCCACGGGAGCTGGTGCGCCGAGATTCTGTGCACTTTGGGCGAGTTGCTGGGCGGCCTGCTGCACGGCCTGCGCTGCGGATACGGGCGCGGCAGGTGCTGGGCTGCTGGCGGAGGCTGCCTGCTGCTGAATCTCGGCGATCGCCTGGGGAACATCAATGCGGCGCAACTGCACATTGCCGCCGGTGCCGGTGTCAATGGTTCGGAGGTTTTGCTCCGTCAGGCTGGCACCACGCACGATGTGGGGAATCAGCAGGAAGACAATCTCGTCGTTGACGATCTCTTTTTGCTGGGAGCTAAAGAGATATTTGATGAACGGAATTTCTCCCAAGCCGGGCGTGCCGCTGATGGTGATGGTCTCGGAGTGTTCAAGGATGCCGCCGAGCAGGCTGGGCTGGCCTTCGCTCATGCGAATGGTTTGCTCAATGGTGCGCTGGCCGATGATGGGTTCCTCAATGCCGCCAAGGTTCACATTGCCGGTCTCCGAGGAGATTTCGATTTTGAGTTTAAGCGTGATGTCGTGGTCAAAGTGGATGGTGGGCTGCATCTCCATGTTGACGCCGACATCGATGTACTGGAATTGCGTACTGACCAGCGGGCTGATGCCTGCCGCACCAACGCCGCCGACACCGCCGATGCCGGAGGAGAAGGAGCCGGTGGCGATGGGGATGCGTTCGCCGATTTTCAGGTCAGCTTTCTGTCCATCGACAGCACGCACTTGCGGATTTTGCAGAATGCGTGTGGAGGTATCGCTGAGCAGCAGATTGGCCGTGGCCGTGCCGAGCGAGATGGCGAAGTTGGTGGCGTTCAAACTGCCGAGATCGTTGAGTGTAAGGCTTTGTCCCGTCGATCCAGTCGTGCCCGTTGTGCCTGTGGTGCCGGTTGTGCCTGTGGCGCTGTTGCTGCCGCAGGTGCCACCATTCACGCAAGCAGGATTCAACGTAATGCCGACGGAGCTAGGGAGCTGAATGCCGATATTGCGGAGCAGGTCGCGGCTGACTTCCATGACGGCCACGTCGATGATGACCTCGGGTTTGGCTTTGTCGAGATCGTCAATGATGTTTTGTGCCAGCAGAAGCTGGTCGGGTGTGCCGCGCATGACGATGGCGTCCTGGCTGGGTACGGCTTGCAGCTTGACGGTGGTGTCCATCAGGTTGCGGACGGCATTCAGAATTTCATTCAGGTCGTTGGCGGCAGCGATGTTGGTCAGGTAAAAGGTCTGGACGGCCTGCTGTTCGAGATCGGTGCGCTTCTGGCGCGTGTCTTGGGCGACAAAGATGGTGTCACTGGTGACGGGGCGCCAAAAGGTCTGCGAGACAAAGCTGACGCTGCGCAGCGCATCGTAAAGCGTGACGCGGTTCAGATCAATAGGAATGCGCTTGGAGGTGTAATCCGGATCAAAGAGAACGTTGATGCCGGCCAGCTTGCCGATGGTCTGATAGATGGTCTTGGTGTCGGCGACCATGTGCAGCGTGATGGGATCATTCGAAAGCGGTTTGAGGTCAACGGGAGAACCGATGCTGGCCAGTTCTTTTTGTTCCTGATCGGGAGCCAGCGCGGCGCTGCCCGCGGGCTGGCCGGAGCCCGTTCCGTTCAGGATGGTGCGGGTCTTTTGAATCTCCTGCTGGGCGGCCTCGTCGCTGGGGTCCACTTCCAGAGCGCGCAAGAAGTCTGTAAGCGCCGCGTTGGTCTGGCCCTGGTCGAGCAGCTTGCGGCCCTGGTCAACGTACTCTGCGGCAGCGCTTGGGCGCAGGCGGATGGTGGCTTCTTTGTAGCGCAGGTCGCCGGGTTTGATATGGAAGGCGTGGTTATAGGCCTCGTAGGCGCCGATGAAGTCGTCTTTGGCCTCGGCCTTGCGGCCCAGTTTGAAGTAATGGCCAGCCGAGGCGGCGTGCAGGGGCTGAACCAGCAGAAGCGTGGCGCACAAAAGAAGAACGATGCGGCAGAGATGGGCAAGAAAACCTGACTGCTGCAAGGGTCGGAAGCGGAACTGCACCTGTTCACCTCGTGTGGCTGTTCGTGAAATGTTCTGCGCCCGCGCGAGGGCTGCAACTTTTACATGTGTCGGATTGAAGACTGGAACCACATCCAGCAAGCCGCCACTGGGGACGGCTGCCTCCAGGCACAATTTCTGGTTGAGTATAGCATCCGCGGGCGGAATTCATGCGGGTTTCGTGCGGACGGCATCCAAGGCGGCAACCCTGCGTGCTAGCATACATTTTCAGGCTCTTACGTATGTCGCGCACCGCAGCTCCCACCACATCCGCACCCAGCAAGAAGCCCAAGCCGCGGGATCCGGTTGCATCGGGCGAACGCGACGCGGCGGTGAACCGGTCGGCCTCGCACAATTACTTTTTTCTGGACAAGGTGGAGGCAGGCCTGGTGCTGCGCGGCACAGAGGTGAAGTCCATCCGCGAAGGCAAGGCCAACCTGAAGGATGCCTATGGCATCGTCAAAGCGGGCGAAGCCTATCTGCTGAATGCACACATTGGGGCGTACTCCCATAGCGGGTATGCCAGCCATGAAGCCACGCGCACGCGCAAGCTGCTGCTGCACAGTGAGGAACTGCGCAAGCTCTTCGGTAAGGTGCAGGTGAAGGGCCTGACGCTGATTCCCACGCGGCTGTACTTTCGCCATGGACGCGTGAAGTGCGAATTGGCCATTGCCAAAGGCAAACAGACCTGGGACAAGCGCGAGACAGAGCGCAAGCGCGAGGCCGACCGCGAGTCGCAGGCTGCCGTGGCGGCCAGCAAACGGCGCGGCTAGACGCAACAGGCGCCCAACATCGATTGAATCCAAACACGGGAAGGGAAACCAACTGCACATGCGTACCCATTTGAGCTTTCAGGCAGCCGCGGCGGTGGCTGCGGATTGGATGGTGGTGCTGGCCGTGAACGCGGCCAAGAGCCTGGAAAAGAATGCGCAGGCGGAACCAGTGTTGTTGACGCGCGACGAAGCGCTGTTGCGAGCCACCAAAAGCGTGTTGAGCACGGGCGAGTTTCGCGCCGAGTCCATGGAGACTTTGCTGGTGCATGCGCCGCAGGGCTTACAGGCCAAGCGACTGTTGATTTTAGGCCTGGGCAAGGCCGACAAGGCGAGCGTGGAGAGCGTGCGCAAGGCCGCTGGCGCAGCCGTACGTCTGGCCAAGCCGCGCAGCCTGCGCGAGGCGACGCTGCTGTTGCCCGATGCCAAGCCGGAGACACTGCCGGACAACGCGCTGCCACTGTCTGCCTGCGTGCGCGCCGCGGTGGAGGGCGCTATTGCCGGAGACTTTGATCCGGACACGTATCGCTCTGAACGCAAGAACCAAAGCGTGGAGGTTCTGGCGCTCGTCGGCCCAGCGGAGACCTCCAAGCCAGAGCAGGAGCAGGCGCAACTGAGCCTGCGTCTGGGGCGCGTCACCGGCGAGGCGCAGACGCTGACCCGCTCCCTGGTCAACGAGCCGGGCCACAAGTTGACGCCGACAGAGAGGGGCCGACGCGCGGT
Source organism: Acidobacteriaceae bacterium (assembly GCA_027306745.1). Classification (GTDB taxonomy): domain Bacteria; phylum Acidobacteriota; class Terriglobia; order Terriglobales; family Acidobacteriaceae; genus JAJZCX01. The sequence goes on along the minus strand of DAHUZD010000186.1, from coordinate 796 downwards.
GGAGATGTGCAAGAAGCACGGGCTGCTTTGCGAGGTTTACAGCACGGAGAAGATTCAAGAGTTGAATATGGGTGCGTTTTGGAGCGTATCCCAAGGCTCGGCAGAACCACCGGCACTGATCGTGATGACCTATGAGCCGGAAGAGTTGATTCCCGGTGCGCCGGTGCTGGGGCTGGTGGGCAAAGGCATTACGTTTGATACAGGCGGCATCTCCATAAAGCCCGCAGACAACATGGAAAAGATGAAGTATGACATGGCCGGAGGCGCGGCCATGATCGGCGCGATGCAGGCCATTGCGCAGTTGCAGCCGAAGTGCAAAGTGATCGGCATCGTTTGCGCGGCGGAGAACATGCCCGGTGGCAAGGCGCAGAAGCCCGGCGACGTGCAGACGGCCATGAGCGGCAAGACGATCGAGATCATCAACACGGATGCCGAAGGCCGTTTGGTGTTGGCCGACGGGCTGGCGTACGCCAAGCAGTTGGGCGCAACGCGCCTGATCGACGCAGCTACGTTGACCGGGGCCTGCGTGGTGGCGTTGGGCTACGTGAATGCCGGCGTCTTTGCCAATGATGAGGATGCCTACGCGCATTTTCAGCGCAGCTTGCAGGTGACGGGTGAGCGCTTCTGGCGGTTGCCGCTGGATGAGGAGTACCGCGAGCTGATCGTTTCACAGATCGCCGACATTAAGAACACCGGCGGGCGCTGGGGCGGAGCTGTGACGGCGGCCATGTTCCTGAAGGAATTTGCCGGCGATACGCCGTGGATTCATCTGGACATAGCCGGAACCGCGTGGGTC
>DAHUZD010000027.1 GCA_027306745.1 Acidobacteriaceae bacterium | reverse complement strand
ACTTTTCGGCCTCGTCTACACTGCCATTGGCGTGGCCCATGCCATGCAGAGCCCGCCGCGTCGCTGGCCGCCGCGCATCGCTCTGCTGACGCTGGCGCTGGGCCTGACGGCAACCGCGCACATCGCCGCCGCATTTGTGGGCTTGCTGCTGGCGCTCGGCTTCATGCTCTATCTGGCCGAGTACCGCCGGCCCGTCGTCATGCAGGTGCTGCTGCTCGCCTGCCTCGGCGCGTTCTTCATTCTCTTCGCCTCCTACTCCTTCAACGCTGATGCCTTCAGCTATGTGTTGGAGGGTGCAGCGGCGCGTGTGGGATTCTCTCTGGCGGAAGCGCATCGACTCTTCACCAGCCTGCCCAACGCTGGCGCAACCATTGCTGCCGCCACGGCGCTGGTCTTTTATGCCCTGCACCGGCGCGCGCGCTACTTTGGCAACACAGCGCCGCTGCTGGCCGCCCTGCTGCTGCTGCCGCTGCAAACCACTGGCGTGCACTCAGAACCCTGGCTGTGGGCGGTGCCCTTCGTTTTCGTCTTTACCGGCGGCGTCTTCGCCGATCTCTTCGAATCACCGCAGCGCCGTCGCTTTGAGTGGCTCGCGCTAGCCATACTCCTCGTGCAAGCCGCCCTCTGCCTAGTCAGTCTGCCTCTGCTGACGCCCGCGTAGTTTTCCGCATTTTCTTTTGCACGACGCATGGCTGGGGTCGGCTTGCTTCATCTGCGATTTCGGCAGACACTAATCTCTATGCTGCGCTCCTACCAAGGCAAGTCGCCCATCATTCCCGCCTCCTGCTACGTGGATCCATCGGCGCAGGTCATCGGCGATGTCACGCTGGGCGAGCGCTCCAGCATCTGGATGAACGCCGTGGTGCGCGGCGATGTGCACTCCATCCGCATCGGAGCCAACTCCAACGTGCAGGATTGCTCGGTGCTGCACGGCATGCGCCACAAATATCCAGTGCACGTCGGCGATTGGGTCACCATCGGCCACAACGCCACCGTGCATGGCTGCGTGGTGGAGGACGCCTGCCTGATCGGGATGAACGTGGTGATCCTGAACAACGCGCGCATCGGCGAAGGCTCCATCATCGCCGCGGGCGCTGTGATTCCTGAAAACACCGTGGTGCTACCACGCACGCTCTGGGCCGGCGTGCCCGGCAAGGAGCGGCGCAGGCTGGGCGAAGCCGACCGCGAAATGATTCTGCACTACGCGAAAAATTATCTGGACTACACCGCCATCTACCTGACCGAGTCCGGCCACTAACTCGGCATCTTCTCTGCTGCGGGCACGGTGCTCTATTGCCCGTGCCCCATGCCTCGCATTTGAGACATGGAACCAATGAACTCTGCCCTCGCAATTGAACCCCAGGGAGGGCCCATTCAAGTCTCCTTTTGGCTTGAGTGGGGCACCCGGCCTCTCGCGCAGGCCTCGCCATTACGACGGGTGTAGATTACCCCGGCGTCCATCCACGCAAACCGACTTGTCAGAAGTGACCAAGCAGGAGGGCTCTGCTGCCATAATGGTGCTATGGCAAGGATCGCAATCGTTGGAGCGGGTGCAATCGGATCTGTCCTCGCGGCGTTACTACAGCCCACCGAACGGCACGAACTTATCCTGTGCACGAGACGTCCTCTGCCGCACCTGCATGTTGATACGCCTGAAAGTAGCATCGACATTCGCTACGCCAACCTCACCACTCCTTCCCAGGCGGACGCGGTCGATTGGGTCCTGGTGGCTACCAAGACATACGATGCTCCTGGTGCCGGTACATGGATCGAACATCTCTGCAGGCAAGGTGCTCCCGTCGCGGTGATTCAGAATGGAGTGGAGCATCGCGAGCGCTTCGCTCCCTATGTACGGATGGAGAAGATCGTGCCGGTCATTATCGATTGCCCCGCCGAGCGCCGATCACCGGAGAGAGTACACCAGCGCGGGCCGGCCGAGCTGTTCATACAGGCAGATGTGCTGGGCCATGCTTTCGCAGCCCTATTTGATGGCTCAGCGGCGCAGATCACCCTGACGGCTGACTTTCTCTCCGCCGCCTGGCGCAAACTTTGTATCAACTCCGCCGGTTCGATCTCTGCGATGTTGGGCAAACCCGCGGGTGTTTTTCTGGATGAGACGATTGGTAAGGAGACGCTGGAGGTGGTGCGCGAGTGCGCCGCGGTAGGCCGCTCTGTCGGAGCCATCCTCGATGAAGATCTGCCACAGAAAGTACTCAATCAATACCGCAATTTTCCTGTCGATTCCGTCAACTCGCTGTTGGCCGACCGCCTTGCAGGCCGCCCGATGGAGACGGATGCTCGCATCGGCACCATCGTTCGCTATGGGCGGCAGCACAACGTTCCGACACCGCGAAATAGCCTGTTGCTCGCTCTTCTCGAAGCCATATAGCCGGAGTTGGAGTCCACGCAGAGATCCTTCGCTGCGCTCAGGATGACAACTGATCTTTGGGAATGAGACCGACGAGGAAGAAGGATTCTTATCCCACCCTGCGCAACCGAAGCGAAGGATGGGCACCCGGTGAGACACTGGCAGGCTCGGCAACCCAGCGCGGGCGGCTCAGGGCTCCGGCGATTGGCTGCACGCGGGCCGGGCGGAAGCATTCCCTAAAACGCAAAAAGCCGCCCAAGGGCGGCCATATCTAACTTCCTCATTTTCAGAGGCTTGATTGGTTGCGGGGGCTGGATTTGAACCAGCGACCTTTGGGTTATGAGCCCAACGAGCTACCAGGCTGCTCCACCCCGCTCTTTCATCCTACTGGTGCGGAGGCGTGCGGTCAAACTTGGCTGTGCAAATGCACGCATCAGCTCTGGCGTTTGGCATTGGGCCTGGGGCCAGCTTTTGGCCCGGCATTTGCCGGCATTTTGCTGGAGCTTGCGCACCTGCGCAGTTCTGTATGCGCCGCTATGGCGCGAGCCTTTACCGTGCCGGCCCGCTGGGCGCTGCCGCAGCGCCTGCTTGCGCCGGTGGCAGATAGGGAGCCACACTCAAAAGCTGGCCCAGAATTCTGCGCTCCGGCTCAGAGAACTGGTCGCGCAGCGGCGGTGTGTCCAACGCCTGCTGGCGTTGATCTTTGGGCAGCTCGCGCAGCGTGCGGAAGGCCCGGCGCATCTGCATCTGGCGGTTGAGGGGAAACTCATTGACGCGCTGCATGGCCTGCGCAAGCTGCTGGCGCTCATCCGGCGTCATGCGCTCAATCGCCTCCATGTATTGGAGCGTGCGCTCACGCTGCGCAGGTGGCATGGCATCCAGTTGATACAGCCGCCTTTCCAGCCGCATCTGTACCTGCGGCGGCAGCCGGTCAAAGCCCTGCTCCTGCTGCAAGGCCTGCAACTGCTGCGTGGGCGTTAGATTTTCATGCTCGCGGAACCACTGCCCCAAGTGCGGTTGCGGACGGCGAAAGGGCTGGCCGGCGTTGGGCGGCTGAAACAGATCGCGGTTGCGCTCCTGGTTGCGCTGCGCAAAGCAGTGCGCAGAGATGCAGAGTGCGCACACGACCAGCAGTGCGCGCAGGCATCCGCTGCGAAGACGCATCTGGCCGTGCCCGGAACCATCCCAGGCGGCTGGCCGCAATCGAACTGTGCACAACTCCGCCATACGCTTTGTACAAACCATGCGCAGGCCCACAGCCCGCACCGGCATTCTTGAGAATTCGAACCCCTTTTGCCTGCGCCACTGGCCCTGCGCTACCGGCCCTGCGCTGTGCCGTCGCCGCCATCGCCATCTTCAAAGGCATTCAGTTGCTGGATGGTCTGGTCGTTGGCATCCAAAATCTGCAAATCACGCACCGTGGCCGAGGCCGTCTGCTGTGGAACTGCGCTTCCATTGATTCCGTGCAGTCCGTGCATGGTGAAGAAGCCTGCATAGGAGCCACCGCCGACAATCATCATCAGCGCCAGCGCCGCCGCCATGGCCGGGCGCAGATGCGGCGTGCCGTTGCCGTAGATCAGGCGCTGGCGCAGCCGTTCCATCCATCCCGCAGCGGTCCGTTGCCTCGCCTCCTGCAGGCGGGCATTCATGCGCACATCAAAATAATGGCTCAGCTCCGGCGCGGTCCACTCGTCCAGCAAGCTTTGCGTGGCCAGCATACCTGCCCGAGCGCTCGCCAGCCGTTCTCCGCAGGCCGCGCAGGCGCGCAAGTGCTTCTGTACCGAGGCGGGCACGTGCTCCGCGTCAAAGAGCAAGTCCGGCATCCAGCGTTCAATTTTTTGGCAGCGCATCGCGTTCTCCTCCCCGCTCCTCAGGCAAAATCCTTTAGATTTTCGCGCAGCGTTTGATAGGCGCGAAACAGCAGCGACTTGGTCGCCGGCTCGCTCAACTTGAGAACCGCCCCAATCTCTTTATAGTGGAGTTCCTGATATTTGTGCATCAAAACCGCCATCCTTTGCCGCTCCGGCAGGGCCATCACTTGCGCGCGAATCTGGCGCATTCGCTCCTGCTGCAACAAGGCCTGCTCGGCCGTAAGCTGGGCGTCGGCCACGTCTGGAGTTGTGCCGGTCTCCTCGTCGGGAGCATCCAAATAAACGCTGGGCGCGCTGCGTTCCAGCCTGGTGTCGCGCGCGTGGTTCACGGCCAGATTGCTGGCGATGCGGTACAGCCACGTGCTAAAACGAGCCTCAGCGCGATAGCTTTGCCGCGCGCGATAGACGCGCAAAAACACCTCTTGCGTCAGCTCCTCCGCCACAGCCTGGTTGCGCACCATGCGGTACAGGAAGTGCATCACGGGCCGCCGGTATTTGGCAATCAAAAATTCCAGACAGGCATCATCGCCCAGCCCGGCCCGCTGCATGATCTCCGCATCGCTGCGCTGTGACCAGTCCCCGGCCAGCGCCGGCACCCGTCCATCCGGCTGTCGCGCTACCAAGGGCATTCCGTTCAGGGCCAGACTTCCCATGTCTTCAAAAACCCCGTCCGAGGCAGGAAGTTGCGGCTCCCCGGCAAGGTTTTCTTCCTCCAAAAGCGGAGCCGACTCGGCCTCCATAGCCCAGGCATCCACCGAAAAGGAGCCATCATCTGCGCCAGATTCCGTGCCGGGGTTGGGGTGCATTGTCATAGGCCGTTTCTAGCGTATACTGGAGCCAGACCAGCGGGAAGCTGCATCTACAGATTCCCAAGGGCCACCGTGCGGATTCAGCAGGCCACCCTGCCCGGATCGACGCCAGACTGCCCGGTCAAATCCTGCCGCAACTTGCGGATTCCAGGGCGCTTAACTCAGCGGTAGAGTGTCACCTTCACACGGTGGAAGTCGTAGGTTCGAATCCTACAGCGCCCACCATGCCCCCAGCCAACTCCCTATGGCGCCCACTGTCCTCTGTGCGTTTGCACGCTGCCGCGGCCACTGCACTCCGTTGCTTCCCGGCCAAAAAACAAAAGGCCTGCGGCGTCGCGCAGGCCCATGGATTTTTCCAGAGTCAGAGTTAAAAATGATACGCAAAGCCGATAAACGGCTGGGAGATGATCTCTGACCGGCCCGTATTAAATTGCTTCAGGCCAAAGGTCTGCGGGTGTGCCACATAACCGCGATAGGCCATGCGCAGATCCCACCGCGTGCTCAATTCATAAGCGATGCCGCCGCCCAAAAAACCCATCAGGCTCTCAGTCATCTCTGTGTCATAGGACGTTGTTTTGATGCCGCCTAGCGGAGAGAAAAACAACACGCCGCCGCCGGCTTCCACAAACGGATTGAATTTTCTGAAGGGGATGGTGCGCACATACCCAAATGTCGCCTCTTGCACCGAGGTCAACACGCGCACGTATTGAATGGTGGGATATTGATACTGGCTGTCGGTAAACTTCTCCGTATAGCGCGAGTATGAATAGTTGGCCTCCACAGCGCCATTGGGTGTGATCTGAAAGCGATAGCTGAGCAACATGCCCGGCCCCAGCGTCGCCTTGGCGCGCACATTATTGGGTGCGCTTCCCTCAACATATTGCTGAATGGTCAGCATGCCGCTCAGGCTTACGTCCTGGCGCATCTCCTGTGCCCGCCCAAGGAGGGTCAATGCGGGCAACAAGCAAAAGAATAGTGCCAACTTCTTCATTCGGTAGTGAACCCCTGCTCCCTGATTCAATCGATTCCGTCTGGCGGCCATAGATGGCGGCTAGAAGTGATAGGCAAAGCCAATCGCCGGCTGGTTGATGACGTAATACCGGTTCGTCTTGTACTGAGACATGTTAAAGTCGTAGTCTTTGACGATCGTTCCGCGATACTCCACGCGCAAGTCCCAGCTTGGACTCAATTCATAAGCAACGCCG
>DAHUZD010000178.1 GCA_027306745.1 Acidobacteriaceae bacterium | reverse complement strand
TCGCCGCATCCGCTCGGCCTCACGGCTGATCGCGCCCGTCAAACTCCATCGCATCGATCTGGCCGTCTGGAGCCACCGTCACCACGCCGCTGAGCGGTGCGCGGTGCTGGCCGCGCAGCATGGGCAGGGTAGAGAAGAAGCGCATATCTCGAAAACGCACGCGCGTGTACTGTCCGCCGCCGGGCTGTGCACCGAAGCTGCCATCGCTTTCCACCAGCGGCAACATCGACCAATCCAGATACACGCGGCCCAGCCACGAACCTTCCGCTGCTCGAATGGCGGGCGTCACCGGCGGCTTGTAGAAGACATCCTCCGGCGTGTGCGTCTGCACCGTATCCGTGCGCAGATTGATGCGCGCCAATTGATAGAAGTCGCGCGTCTCGACCACCACATCCCACAGCCAAGGGTCTACCGGACGCGGGCTGGCGAAGATGCACGTAGCAGGCTCATCTGTAATCGGCTGATTCGCAATGGTTGCGATGGCCACGCGATGCTCGGCCCAGCGCCAACTCCACCAGACCAGCACGCCGCACAATGCAAACAGCGCCCATCCCTGGCCGCGAAAGCGCGGGCGGCGCAGACCCATCTCCCGATCCGCCAAGCCAAAAATGGCCGGAGCCACCAGCACCACCAGCAACAGTCCAAACAGAATGGGATCGAAGATGAAAACGAAGCTGCCCGCATACCAATGCGTGTTGAAGGGAAAGAAGGGTCGCACTCCGTAATTGTTCGTCCAATCCAGCAAGATATGGCTCAAGTCCGCCAGCAATGCGAGGAACCAGATCCAGCCCCAGCGAATGGGCGGATCGTTGTGCGGTTTGCGATGGCCCAGTGCGCGATGCCACAGCCAGACCGCGCCGGTGGTCAGCAACGCCATGGCTGGCGCAGCCACCAGCGTGTGCGTGATGCCACGATGATGCTGCAACGCTGCGACCGGCCCGCGCACTCCCCAGAACACATCCAAGTCCGGGGCCTCGGCAGCCAGCGTCATGGCCAGCGTGGCGTAGGCGGTTTTGCGGTTCAATCCGGCGCGGCTCATGCACGCTCCGGTCAGAAAATGTGTCACCGGTTCCATGCAAAAAGCATACAGTGCGCGCAAGCGCATTCGCTTTCTATAATGCAAACAATGTCCGCGCATAACGATTCCGCACAGGCCTACATTGAAACACTGCGCGAGCAACTGCGCCGCCACGAGCATCTCTACTACGTGCTGGACGCACCGGAGATCACCGACTCGCAGTATGACGAGCTTTTCCGGGAGCTGCGCGCGCTGGAGGCCGAGCATCCAGCGCTGGTAACGCCCGACTCTCCCACCCAGCGCGTTGGCGGCAAACCCAAGGATGGCTTTGCCAAGGTGGCGCACTCGCGGCCCATGCTTTCGTTGGACAATGACTCCAGCGAAGAAGAATTGCGTGCCTGGGATCTGCGCCTTCGTGAGGCGCTGGGTACAGAAGACATTGAATACATCTGCGAACTGAAATTGGATGGCCTCTCGCTAGCGCTGACCTACGAAAATGGCCAACTGGTGCGCGGAGTGACGCGTGGCGATGGCACCATCGGTGAAGATGTGACGACCAACGTGCGCACCCTTCGCTCTGTACCGCTTCGCATCGCACCCTCCAAGCTCGAAGATTCCGGTCTGCCAAGAAATTTTGAAGTGCGCGGTGAAGTGGTAATGCCATTCGCAGCTTTTCATAAATTGAATGCCGAACGCGAGGCGCAGGATTTGCCGCCCGCCGCCAATCCACGCAATGCCGCCGCAGGCACACTGCGCACACTGGAGCCGAGCATCGTCGCCCAGCGACGGTTGGACTTCTCCGCATACTTTGCCCTGGTCAACGGCGAGAGTATTTTCCCCCAACAAAACCATGCTCTCGACGCCCTGGCCACCGCAGGCTTTCGCGTCAACAAACACCACGGCGTGGTCGTAGGGGTGGAGGCTGTTCTCGCGTTCATCCGCAATGCGGAAACCCTGCGCGAGTCGTTGCCCTATGAGATCGACGGCGTTGTCATTAAGGTGAATGCTCTGGCGCAGCAGGAGAGAC
>DAHUZD010000161.1 GCA_027306745.1 Acidobacteriaceae bacterium | reverse complement strand
AAGGCAATTCGCCGCTGGGCAGGAATTATCTTCTTTCGAACACGGAGATCGACAAGCTCCTCGACAACGAACCTTGGGTGCGTTTGCAGCTTGGGCCGTTTCTGGACACAGGCAACATCTGGGATGACTCTGCCTACTTTGGCGCGCACGGATGGATGACCGACACCGGTGTGCAGGCGACCATCACCGCGCCTGGGCGTTTTACATTCATCCTCGGCTATGGAAGAGACCTGCGCTCGGGCGGCAATGTCTTCTACAGCGCCGTCACCCGCTAGTGCTGGCGCTCTTGTATATGGCTGGGTTCAAAGCCGGGTCGTTGTACATTTTCAGTTGGCGGTACAGCGTGAACCTGCGCTGACCGCGCGACACGGCGGCCCACAAATCATCCAGACACATGGCCAAGTCATCGCGCTGGCGCAGCAGAATCTCCAACCGCTCCCGGTTGCGCTGTGCGTGGCCTTCTGGCGCATCCGTGCGCTCCACTTCCTCGCGCGTGTGGTAAATCTTCAACGAAAGAATCGACAACCGGTCCAGCATCAGACCCGGCGTCTCCGAGTGCAGCTCCGCGCTGGCTAAAGGCAGGCCCTGCACGGCCAGCTCTTGCAGCAACAGCGCATCGCAACGCTCCATCTGGTCATTGCGCCGCTGGTTGATGGCGTCGATGGCGCGTTTGGCAGCGGCGATCTCCGCATCGCTGGCGCGTGGGGCGCGCGCCTTGTCCTCCTCATGCCACAGCTCGAAGTTGGCCCAGTGCAGGCGCTCGACCTCCAGCAGCAGAGATGCTGGAGCCGGTTGCTCCGCGGCACGCGAAGCAGCATGCCACTGCCGCGACCAGGCATCCAGGCTGCGCACCATTTCTGTGGAAGAAAGCATGTGCCTATGGTAGCGAATCCGGCCGGGTTGCGGCGCGAAGTTGCTGAGGCTCCATTTAGGATGGAGATGTGCAAAGCATTCCGCATCGACGCTACAACCCGTTGCGCGGCCAGTGGGTGCTGGTCTCTCCGCATCGTACGCAGCGCCCGTGGCAGGGCGAAGTCTCGGCGCTGCAAACCGCCGCGCCCATCGCTTACGACGCAGGCTGCTACCTTTGCCCCGGCAACGCACGCGCAGGCGGCCACAAAAATCCGCAATACGATGGCATCTTTGTTTTCGACAATGACTTTGCCGCACTGCTGCCCGATACGCAGCCGAACGCACCCGCGGCGGACACAACACATCCGCTGCACCGTGCCGAGCCGGAGCGCGGACTGTGTCGCGTGGTCTGCTTCCACCCCAACCACAGCCTGACGCTGGCGCAGATGGAGACTGCCGAAATCACGCGCGTGGTGCAGGCCTGGACGGAGCAGTACCGGGAGCTGGGCGCACTCGACTGGATTCGCCACGTGCAGATTTTTGAAAATCGCGGCGCAATGATGGGTGCCAGCAATCCACATCCGCACGGACAGGTCTGGGCGACTGAACACATTCCCGATGAACCGCTGGCGGAAGGCTCTATGCAAAGCGAGTATCTGCGCACGCATGGGCGCTGCCTGCTCTGCGACACGGTACAACTGGAATTGCAGCAGGCCGAGCGCATTGTTTGTGCCAATGAAGAGTTTGTTGCGCTGGTGCCCTTCTGGGCCGTCTGGCCCTTTGAAACGCTTGTGCTCAGCCGACGCCACTGCTCTGCCTTGCCAGAGATGGAGGCTGCGCAACATGCAGCCCTGGCCGATATTTTGCAACGGCTGACGCGGCGCTATGACAATTTGTTTGCTGCAAGCTTCCCGTACACCATGGGCCTGCACGCTGCGCCCACAGATGCACAACCGCACCCGGAGTGGCACTTCCACGCGCACTTTTATCCGCCGCTGCTGCGCTCGGCCACCGTGCGCAAATACATGGTTGGGTTTGAGATGCTGGCCAATCCGCAGCGGGATATTACGCCGGAGCAGGCTGCCGCACGCCTGCGTGAGACCGGAGAAGCCCGGCGCTCATTTTGAACTTTCTGTTGAGGAAACCTCTCGCTGAATCCATCGCTGCGGCGTTCGTAGTGGTGAGCGCGCTGGGAATCGAACCCAGGACCCACGCA
>DAHUZD010000159.1 GCA_027306745.1 Acidobacteriaceae bacterium | reverse complement strand
CGCCGGGAACGCCGCCGCGCCCGGATCAATCTCGCCAATACCCATGCGCCGGCATAGCGATTGCACATTGTCGGCATTGGCGCCTCCATACGCGCGCAAACTCAACCAGTGTCCGTCAGGCACCACCATGCCCAGCGCAGGCTGCGTTTGGAATGTTTGCAGGATGCGCTGAGCCTCGGCCCGAACCACAAGCTTGTCGAGCAGATCACGCCGCCAGATCTCGCCATCGCCACGATGCAGCGAGCGTTTGGTATGCAGCTTCAGGACCAAGCTCTCGCCTTCATCGAGCAGGCGCGACGCCAACTGCAGGAACGGCAACACATCGCGCCCGCGGTTCTCGAAAACATCGATCTCCGCCGCCATGCCCAGCGCGGCAATTCTTTCGCGCACCGCGCTTTCGCTGGCCGCGACCGTACTCACCAGCAATCGGCAAGGCGCGCTCCACGCACGCAGCGGTAGCAGGATCTCGTCGAGCAGTTCGGGATAGAACGCGTGCAACACCACGCACGCGCGTCGTGGCGGCTGTGGCGGCGCTGCGACGCGCGGGCTGGCGGCAATGGCCTGCAGCGCCGCACGCGTGGCCTCCAGCCAGGCGTAGCCCAGCCGCGCATCGGGTTCGAGATAGGCGCCCTCGGACCACTCGTTCCAGGCGTTGATGAACAGCAGCGTCGACTCGCGATCCGCGCAGCGGCGCAGTGTGTCGCGCATCGCGGCCACCAACCAGTCGCGATAACGGCGTGGCGCAGCGTGCATAAATACGCGACCGCGACCCGCGCGCCGCGCCTCGTTGTCCCAGGCCGGGCACACGCCGCGGTGCAGCGTACCGGCATCATCCGGCAGCATCGGTGGCGCCGCCGCCAGGCTGCGCCAGTCGTGCACGCGGCCGGCAAAGTTTGGATCAAGCCGTTGGACCTGCGCGGTGATATCGCGCGCCACGACATTGTTGGGCGGAAACTCGATGGCGGCATCAAAGCCGATATCGCGCGGCACGAAGCTGTCGAACGCCAGCGTGAACGCAAGATGGATTTCGCCAATGCCCAACTCGCGGCAGCGCGTGCGCCAGCGCGCAGCCGTGGCTTTCGGATCGGGCAGCAAGCTCGGCCGATAAATCACCAGTACGGGCTTGCCATCCACCTTGATGGCGCGCGCATCGCGCAAGTAGCGCGCCGCGTAATCAATGAACGCCACATCGTCCTCGGCGCTGTGCTGCTGCGCGATCAACACATCATCATCGCGCCCATCCCAGCGCCGCGACCAGGGTTCGTTGGCCCAGCACAGACAAAACGGCATGTCGTTGCCTGCATCGGCCAGAAAATCCAGCAGCGGCTGCTCCAGCAACCGGCGCCCGCCGAACCAGTAGAAATAAAAACAGAAGCCATGCACGCCATAGGTGCGCGCCAATTGCGCCTGGGCACGCAGTACTGCGGGCTGGCGCAAGTCGTAGAAGCCCAGCGCCCCGGGCAATTTCGGCTGCGTCTGCCCTTCGACCCTGGGCAGGGCGCGCGCTACCAGCGTCCACTCGGTAAAGCCGGCACCCCACCACGCATCGTTTTCGGCCGTGGGATGAAACTGCGGCAGATAGAAAGCCACCAACCGGACCGGCGCAGGCGTGGGCAAGCCAGCCAGTGATTGCGAGGCATACCCGACGCCACGCCCACCCGCATGCGGGCGCAACAGCACCCGCGTGGCGTCATCGACGATTGACGGGGCCGAGGAGGCATGCTCGGCCTGCTCCAACTCGTGTGCGGCATCCTGTTGCGCAGCGAGTACCAGCCGACGCGCGAACCCTGAGCGCGCGGACAGCCAGCGCTTGATGCGCAGCCGTTGCGCCGCGAACGGCAACGCCTGGTACAACTTGCGAAATTTGCGCATGCAGGTCAGATCAGAACGGATCCGAAAGCATGCCTGCAAGTACTGCTGCTATTCAACTGCACGAGTCGGATACTGCATTTTAGACGCACGTACGCGTCTTGGCCCAACGATGATTGGTGCACCTCTGCGCCGTCGTCAGCGGCAGGTTACGCTGTGCTTTGTGCATAATGGATCATGGCGACAGGGAACCTTAGCCGCCGAATAGCGCTTGTTCGATGCGCTCGAACTGCTTAAACCAGCCATATTGCTCCATCGCATGGGCGTGAGCCTTCTGTGCCATTGAAGGATACTCATCAAAACTGTCTGAGAACTTCTGGATGCAATCACTCCAGCCTGTACTCTTCGCGAGATAACCGTTCTCGCCATGGGTGATGGCACTCGCGTAGCTATGAATTGGCGTGGCCACCGTGAGCGTCCCCACTGCAGCTGCTTCGAAATATTTCAATTCTGATTTACAATTGGTGAACCCATTATCCACAAGAGGAACAATGTTGACTTCTACAAGCGCCATTACACGCTGCAGATTAATGAAGTCATGCAACGGATAAAACTCGATTCGATCGGAAAAAGCTTCCAACCCGCCTTTCAGC
>DAHUZD010000147.1 GCA_027306745.1 Acidobacteriaceae bacterium | reverse complement strand
GGCCCTGAACGCCGACGCTCCAGACGGCCCGGGCAACAGCAGCTTCTCCATGGGCGGAGCGATTCTGTTTCCCTTTGCCAACCGCCTGACGGGAACCCTGTCCGCCAACAAGCAGACCGAGACCGTCACCTGGCAGGACGGCACCGCGCAGGTTCCGGCCAACTGGCACGGAAAAAATCCTGGTGCCAAGGTGCTGGCCATGCACGGCATGTTGCTGAATTCGCGCGCGGATGTGGTGGACCTGAACGCTCTCTCCGACAGCGCCACCGCCAAGGTCACCTATCACTGGAAGTCCAACGGGCGCTGGTTCTCTAACAATGATGTGGTGGTTGAGGCCACGCTGGACGCCGACTCCTTCACGCTGATGGTGCAAGCCATCAACACGGGTGGGGACTCGGAGCCGGTCGGCATCGGCTGGCATCCCTACTTCCGGCTGCCCAGCGGCAATCGTGCCAACGCGCGACTGTATGTGCCCGCTCTGGCCCGCGCCGAGGTCGACAACTACGACGATGTGCTGCCCACCGGCAAGCTGCAAAAGGTCCAGGGCACGCCGTATGACTTCAGCGTGGATCAGGGCGCGCCGCTGCCTCCGGGCCAGCTCGTCGATGATGCGTTTGTCCAGTTGATGCGCAACGCCGACGACGGAGCCACCTGTCTGTTGGAGGACACCGGTGCCGACTACGGCCTGAAGATTGAGGCCATCAGTCCGCGCGTTCGCGCCTTCCAGGTCTACTCGCCGCCCAACATGTCCTATGTCGCGATCGAACCGCAGTTCAACTACGCTGACCCATTCGGCAAGGAGTGGAATGGCGAAGACACAGGTATGGTGACGGTTGAACCGGGGCGGGATGTCATCTGGAAAACGCGCCTGGAAATCTTCCAGCCTTCCCAGGCCAACGCCGCTCCCGCAGCGCAGTAGCGTCCATCTGCACAGTCAGCCACAATGGGTACCAGGCCGTGGCTGGCTGTGCTTTCCCCCGCGCGCTCATCTCAGGTTTGACCCATCGCGCGCTGAACCCCTACCATGAAGAGAGACATCCCGCCCGCGACAGGGCCGTGCGCGCCGCAGTTCTATGCGCCGCCAGCCCGCCGCGAGGACCGATCTGGAAGGCTAACCTTTTGAGTTCCATCGACACCGAGACGCACGAGACACCCTCCCCCGCACAGGCAGGGGCAGAGCCGCCGCACGACGCCAGCCACGCCGGACACGATCACGCCGGACACACGCACGCCGCTCCGGCGCTCAATCCAGAGTGCACACGCACCATCCAGGTTGAGGTAGCCGCCGAAGAGGTCAGCGCCGAATTTACCGCAGTTTTGAAGCGCTATCGCAAGCTGGCGCGCATCCCCGGTTTTCGTGCCGGCAAGGTGCCAGAGCCAGTTCTGCGCAGAAAGTTTGCCGACAGCCTGCGTCAGGATGTGCTGGAGGCGCTTTTGCCGAAGCAGTTGCGTGCCGCGCTGGATGCGCAGGGTCTGCGTCCCGTCAGCCAGCCGCAGGTGAACAGCCTGCACTTGGTGGAAGGCGAGCCGCTGCGCTGCACCGCCGTCTTTGAAGTGCTGCCCAACATCGACGTCACCGGCTATGCCGAGGTCAAGGTCGAAGTGCCCAACGTGGCGCTGACGGATGAAGAGGTGCGGGAAGAGATCGCACGCATTCAGGATTCGCACGCGACCATGGAGACCCTCACCGAGGATCGGGCTTTGGCTGATGGCGACTTTGCCGTGATCCGCTTCCACGGCCAGGTGCAGGGCGAGGCTGCTGATGCGCCAGCACGCCCGATTGAGGGCGAGGATGCGACCGTTGAGATTGGCGGCAAGAATACAGTGGAGGCCTTCACTCTGGCCCTGCGTGGCGCCAAGGTGGGCCAGCAGATGCAGTTTGACGTCACCTACCCTGCCGAGTTCAGCGAGCCGCGTTTGGCGGGAAAAACCGTCTCCTATGACATTGAGGTCAAGAGCCTGCAGAAGAAGAATCTGCCCGCGCTCGATGACGAATTGGCCAAGCAGTTGGGCGAGTTCGACAGCTTCGCCGCGTTTGAAGAGCAATTGCGCGAGCGTCTGGCCGGGCAGAAACGTCGCCACATGGAGGGCGAGGCCAAGGACAAGCTGCTCGAAGCGCTGGCCGCACGCTTCACCTTTCCGGTGCCGGAGTCGCTGGTGCAGCAGCAGGTGGATGTGCGCCTGGACCGCGGCCTGCGCGCCCTGGCCGCACAAGGCATGACCACCGAGCAGATGCGCAAGCTGGACTTTGACCGCCTGCGCACCGCCCAGCGTGACAGCGCTCTGCAAGAGGTGCAGGGCCTGTTGATTCTGGATCGCATTGCGGATTTAGAATCCGTTGCGCTGAACGATCAGGAAGTGGAAGAGCAATTGCTCATGCTCTCGTATCAGTCGCGTGAGCCGAGCGATGCGATGCGCAAGAGATTGACGGAGGATGGAGGCCTGAATAGAATTCGAGAACAACTGCGCCGGGAAA
>DAHUZD010000092.1 GCA_027306745.1 Acidobacteriaceae bacterium | reverse complement strand
TCTGACCCTGACCGTGCAGTAAAGAAAAAGAAGCAGCAGCAATCCACAAACAACGGGCCAGAGAGGAGACTCTCTGGCCCGTTGTCTTTTGCTGCGGAGTGGATTTAAGCTGCTGTGCGCGGGCAAAGCTGTTGGCGGAGTGTTCCAGCCAATTGCGCCACCTGTTGCAGCTTGGGCAGCAGGGCCGTGGGGATGGTCGGCTCGGAGAGCATCAACTGGGTCTGCAGCAGCAGGCCGGTGATGGTGGTGTTGATCTCTCCGCCGATGACCTGCGTGGCCGCACGCAGGGCTAAAGCCTGTTCGCGCTCGCGGCGCTGGAGGGCGGCGCGAATCTCGCGCAGCAAACGGCCGGAGCCGGAGATGGCCAGGTTGACCTGAATGGGAATGGCCAGGCCAGCCTGCTGCCAGAGGACATCGGCCCCGGCGGGGTCGGCTTCGGTCTGGTTTTCATCGAGCACGACCACGGCGTACTCGCGGCGGCGCAGCGCGGCCAGCGCGGCGCGTCCGCTGGAGACCAGCTCGACGCCCAGGCCCAGTTGGCGGGTGATGGCGGCGGCGCAGTTCTCCGCACCGGGAATGTTGGTGACCAGCAGCATATTTTGATTCATACAGCCCTCCAGTATCTGTTTGCGCAATGTGAGTTTCCAGTACATCTGCAGCCGTGCTTGCAACTCTTCGTGTTATTGCAATTCTTCCAGGTGCGATTCAGCGATGCCATACTCCTTCAGCTTGCGGTAGAGCGTGGTCTTGCCGATGCCGAGCAGCTTGGCTGCGGTGAGTTTGTCGCCATTTAACTGGCGAATGGTGTTGAGAATCGCCTGCCGCTCCATCTCCGCGATGGTGAGGATGGCCTCGGCCTCGCCGGCCTCGCCGCCGTCGGCGTTTTCCTGGGCCGCTTGCGTCAGCCGCGGTGTTTGCAGCCGGTGCTCCTGCAATTGCGTGGGCAGATCGCCCAGGTGCAGCAGCGGACCTGAGGAGAGGGCGCAGGCGCGCTCAATCATGTTTTCCAGCTCGCGCACATTGCCCGGCCAGTCATAGCTGTTCATCACGCGCAGCACCTCATCGCTCAGGCTCAGTGTGCGTCCGGTCTCGCGGCTGAGGCGGTCGAGGAAGTGCGCGGCCAGCACGGGAATGTCGGCGCGGCGCTCGCGCAATGCGGGCAGCTTGACGTTGACGACATTCAGGCGGAAGTAGAGATCCTTGCGGAATCGTCCCTGCTCGACCATGGCGGGCAGATCGCGGTTGGTGGCCGCCAGCACGCGCGCGTGGATGGGCACGCGCTGCGTGGAGCCGACCGGGCGAATCTCTTTTTCCTGCAGGGCGCGCAGCAGCTTGGATTGCAGATCGAGCGGCAGCTCGCCAATTTCGTCGAGGAAGACCGTGCCCTCGCCCGCGGCGGCCAGCAAGCCGTCTTTGGAGCGGTTGGCTCCGGTGAAGGCTCCCTTGACGTAGCCGAAGAGTTCGCTTTCGATCAGCGTGGGCGCCAGCGAGCCGCAGTCAATGGGAATGAAGGGCTGCGAGGCGTTGGGGCCGTTGTAGTGAATCGTGCGCGCGACCATCTCCTTGCCTGTGCCGCTCTCGCCCAGGATGAGCACGGGGTGCGTGGTGCTCGCCACCTTGGAGAGAATGCGGTAGACGCGCTCCATCTCCGGGCTGCGTCCGATCAGCGTGCCGAAACCATCCGGCGTGCGCAGTTTTTCGCGCAGGCGGCGGCTTTCGAGGTCGAAATGACGGCGCTCGGAGCCGCGCTCCAATGCCTCGCCCAGCTCGTCGAGCGTGAAGGGTTTGGTGAGATATTCGCTGGCGCCACTGCGCATGGCTTCCACGGCTGAGGAGACCGTGGCATAGGCCGTCATCACGATGACCACCGCTTCGGGATAGCGCGTGCGAATTTCTTCGAGCAGGGCCAGACCCCCGCCGCCGGGCAGACGCAGGTCGAGCAGCACCAGATCGGCCAGGTGCGCATCGAGCGCGGCGCGTGCGGCCTCGGCATTCTCTGCCGTATGCACGGTGAAGCCGCGGCCTCCGGCATACTCGGCGGCGGCGGTGCGGATGGAAGGCTCATCGTCCACCACCAGCAGATGCAAGATGCCAGAGCGGTCGGGAGCAGGGAGCGAAGTGGGCTGCTTGGCGGTCATATCGATTGTGCTCAGCATTGTACGCGGTTTCCTTTCCAAGGGCAGTGGGGGAACAGAGGAAGGCGAAAGCTCCGGCGTGCTGGAGTTTGCGCCTGAGAGGTGCGTGTGCGTGCCAGCAGCCCCAGCGGCCAATTCAGCCGGGCTGAATTCTGCGGTGGGTGCGGTCTGCGGCTGTGTCAATGTTTGTGCCGACGCCTGCAGGTGGGGGTGCCCGGGTGCAGGAACGGGTGCAGGTGTTGGGGCCAGCGACGGCAGCAGGCCTGCGATCAGCGATTCTCCGCGGCCAATGGCGACGGAGAGTTCTTGCAGCCAGCCGCGGTGGCGTTCAGCCACGGCTCCGGCCTGTTCGAGCAGATCGCAATGCACACGCAGCACGGTGAGCCAGTTGCGCAGGGCAGGCGCCTGACGCTCCGGCGACAGCTCCGCAGTGCTGCGGGGCTGTCCGTGGCTTGGCGTTGGATTTTGCGCAGAGTTGGGAAGGTGGACCGGGGGCTTCACCGGCTGGACCGCACGAGCGGAACGGGGAAGCGCGATGGGCTGCGGTACGGATTGTGGTGTGGACTGCGGTTGCGTGCTCATTGCGATCTCCTTTCCAGCCGGTGGCCATTCGGGTTGCCCCAGCCCGGTATTTTTCTAGGTGGCGGGCTGGCGCTATCGGGCGGCCCGCACTGCCCATCGTCTTGCCGTTTTCCACGCTGCCGTATCCCGTTCTGCCGGATTGCCAGGCTGCGTCTTTCGTTCCGTTGTGATCCCAGTCCGAAGTGGAATCGTTCCATTTCACACTGGAACACGGCATATCTATATACACGTGGCGTGCCAAACCCGGAGAGATTCCCTAAGTGGCGGATAAGAGTCGACTTCAGGCGGAAATCTCTTTCCCGGCGGGGAAAGGTCACCGGCTGGGGTGGTTCCGTTTTGGGAGCGGCGAGGGAAGTAAACCGAGTGGGCACTGGCTCCAACCCCCATGTTGACTGCGTGTTGCAGTCTGTTCCCGCCTTGGCATTCCCAAACGGGACAAATTCCCAATTTGAAACCAATTTGGGACGGTCTACGTGCAGTCTGGTTGGCGCCGTTGCCGTTACAATCAAACCCATGTCCAAGCACAATTCCCCAGCCCCATCTGAAGCCGCCACGCCGTACTTTCGCCCGGACAACCGCGCGCCGGACCAGATGCGTCCCCTGCGGTTGACCTGTGGTTTTGTTGCGACGGCGGAAGGCTCGGTGTTGATTGAGGTGGGCAACACGCGTGTGCTGTGCAATGCAACGGTGGAGACGGGCGTGCCGGGCTGGATGCGTGGCAGCGGACGCGGCTGGGTGACGGCGGAATACGGCATGTTGCCGCGTGCAACCCTGACGCGCACGCCGCGCGAGGCGGAGCGGGGCAAGATCGGCGGACGCACGCATGAGATCCAGCGGCTGATTGGCCGCTCGCTGCGCGCGGCGATGGATTTGGAAGCGTTGGGTGAGCGCAGCATTGTGCTGGACTGCGATGTGTTGCAGGCCGATGGGGGCACGCGCACGGCTGCGATTACGGGCGCATCGGTGGCGCTGGCCCTGGCGCTGAATCGATTGGTGGCCGCGGGGACGCTGCCAGCCTCGCCGCTGCGCCAGATGGTGGCCGCGGCCAGTGTGGGCATTGTGGACGATACGGTGCTGCTGGACCTGGCGTATGAGGAAGACGCGCGCGCTGAGGTGGACATGAACGTGGTGATGACCGCCGATGGCAATCTGGTCGAGGTGCAGGCCACTGCGGAACGGCAGAGCTTCTCCACGGCGCGGCTGAACGAGTTAGTGCGAATGGCAGAGCGCGGCATGGGGGACCTCTTCCGTGCGCAGCAGGCTGCGCTGGGTCGCTGATGCAGGCAAGCCAAGGCGACGGAGCGGATTTACTTCACCCATCCAGCCGCAGAGATTCCAGCAGAAACGGACGACACGGAAACTCCCGCAGCGGTGATCTCCGCTGCGGAAGCTCGAGCTGGAGTGCGCAGCGGTGCGCGTGGAGTGGATGACGCCGGGGCGGGTGCGGCGGCTGCGGGCGCGTAGGACTTGCGGCGCGCCGTGTGCACCTCCGCTTCGGGTCGGAGCGCTGCCATGCCGGGATCAGCCTTCATCCTGTTTTGGGAAGCCACCATCTCCTCCGCCAGCGAAGCGGCCCGGCCCTGCACCACCAGCAGAGCCAGTAGGAAGCCGCCGCAAGAACCCAGGCAGATACCACCAACAAAAATCAGTGCGTTCATAACACTTCCTCCCGCATCCGCTTGCGGAGCCAAGGGGGTAACTGTCCCCACAACCTCGGGGTAACTTTCCCAAAAGTACTCAGGTAATCGAGCAGCCGTGTCGGCTACAGACAGAATGTCGCTTTTGGGCCATAAAGTTCCGACTTGGGAAGAGCGTGCTGTCTATCGACGGAATGTTGTCGATGGGCGATCGTGCCTGTGCTCTCTTGGATAGATAGTTAGAGCAGGAGCTGCGGCCATCGCCGATAAAAAGCGGGTCAACGCTTCACCGGTAGCTTCAAGCCTGCCGGAGATTTTTTAAGAAGTTTCTTAAGTTGGTGCCGGAGTTTGT
>DAHUZD010000064.1 GCA_027306745.1 Acidobacteriaceae bacterium | reverse complement strand
CGCCTGCCCGCGCACGATGTGCTGGCCTTTGAAAATCTATCACCACACCCGGAGATTCAAGAGCAGCGCGCCGTTACGTTGTGGAAGATTGCGCGCGGCCTGGCCCGCATCATTCTTCTTCCAATCGAGTCGGCCTGCTATCGCGTCTTTGGTGCGGAACACGCAGCCAACCTGGCCTGCACCGTGCGTCGTGGCGAGGAGATGGACCCTGAGATGCTGGCCGCGCATCTGGCCAGCGCAGGCTATCAGCGTACGGAACTGGTGGAGATGACCGGCCAGTTCACGCTGCGGGGTGGCATTCTCGACGTCTTTCCACCTGAGTCAGCCACGCCACTGCGCATCGAGTTTTTCGGCGACGAGATTGAGTCCATCCGCCGCTTTGACCCAGAGTCGCAACGCTCCTCCGCCGCTGCCGATGAAGCTCTGCTGTTGCCGATGACGGAAACTCCGCTGACGGAAATTTTATTGCAGCGCGTTCACCTACGTCTGAGCGGTGAGCGCGTAGATGGCGATGCCTCCGCGCTGCAAGAGGCCATCGGCGCCGGTGGCGCTCACTTCTTCCCCGGCTGGGAGTTCTTTGCCGCCGCCGCATCCGGCGCGCGCAACACCGTCTTCGACCTGCTGCCGAAGAGTCGCATCTTCGTCGAGGAACCGGCGATGGTGCAGAACCAGTTGGACCGCTGGTGGAACAAGGTACAGCAACGCCATGAGCGCAGCGGCATTGGCACGCTCTTTACGCCAGAGGACTTGTATCTGTCGCCATGGGAGTGGCAGCAGCGTGCGGCCCAGGCTCCCGGACTCGATCTGGATCAGTTGGGTGCAGTCGACATTCTTGACACCGACGCCACCTCGCTCAGTGAGGCGGCCTTTCATACACGTCCCACGCTGCGTTTGCATGGTTCCATCCCCGCCTTGATGGAAGAGCTGCGCCAACTGCGCGAGCAAAAGATGCGCGTGCTGCTGGCTGCGCCCAACCACGGCGAGGTCGAGCGGCTGGCCGGCATTCTGCGCGAGTATGGCGTGGCCTATCGCATCGGCAGCCGCAATCCGCAGGCCACGGGCACGGTGATGGATGAGTCCAGCTACCTGGGCACTGACAAGCTGGCCCCCGTGCTGCTGCGCGCAGAGATCGCCAACGGCGTGTTGCTGCCAGAGGCGCGGCTGGCCATCTTCGGCGCTAACGATCTGAACGATGAGGCCGAAGTCACCGCGGCGCGCACACAGACGCGGCGCAAAAAATCCAAGTCCGCAGCCTTCATCTCAGATCTGCGCGATCTGACCATCGGCGATTATGTTGTGCACGTCGAGCACGGCATCGCCCGTTATCTCGGCTTGAAAGAGATTGCGCAAGAGGGCGTCAGCGCCGAGTTCATGATTCTGGAATTTGCCGATCAGGCGCGACTCTACGTGCCGCTGACGCGGCTCGATCTCATCCAGAAATATCGCTCGACCGAGAGCGGCCCTGCGCCGGTGCTCAACAAGCTTGGCTCGCAACAATGGGCGCGGACACGGGCGCGCGTGAAAAAGGCCATGCAAGACATGGCCGACGAATTGCTCAAGCTCTACGCCGCACGCAAGGCTGCGCAGGGCCACGCGTTCACGCCGGACACACAATTCCAGCGCGAATTTGAAGATGCCTTCGACTTCAACGAAACCGAAGACCAACTCAACTCCATCGCCGACATCAAACACGACATGGAATCCTCCATGCCGATGGATCGCCTGCTCTGTGGCGACGTAGGCTACGGCAAGACTGAGGTCGCCATGCGCGCAGCCTTCAAGGCCGTGCAGGATGGCAAGCAGGTCGCTGTGCTGACGCCCACCACTGTGCTCTGCTTCCAGCACTTTGAAACCTTCAAGCGCCGCTTCGCCGCCTTCCCTGTCAAAGTGGAGATGATCTCGCGCTTCCGCACGCCCAAGGAACAAAAACAGGTGCTGGAGCAGACGGCGCAGGGCAAGGTGGACATTTTGATCGGCACGCATCGCGTGCTTTCCAAGGACGTGCAATTCCAGGATATTGGCCTGCTCATCATTGACGAAGAGCAGCGCTTCGGCGTGCGCCACAAGGAACGGCTGAAGCAGTTGCGACGGGAGATTGATGTGCTCTCCATGTCGGCCACACCGATTCCGCGCACACTGCACATGTCGCTGGCCGGCCTGCGCGACATGAGCGTGATCGAAACGCCGCCCAAGGATCGCATGGCCATCCAGACCGTCGTGGCCAAGTATGACGAAAAGATTATCCGCTCGGCAATTGAGGTGGAGCTGGAGCGCGGTGGCCAGGTTTACATCGTGCACAACCGCGTCGAGTCCATCTATGATTTGTCGGCGCGCATTCACGAACTGGTTCCACAGGCGCGCATTCTGGTGGGCCACGGCCAGATGGGCGAAGCCGAGCTGGAGCAGGTGATGCTGGCCTTTATGCACCATGAATATGACGTGCTGGTGGCCACCACCATCATCGAAAATGGTCTGGATCTTCCGCTGGCCAACACCATCGTCATCAATCGCGCTGACCGCCATGGACTCTCCGAGTTGTATCAGTTGCGCGGACGCGTGGGCCGCTCCAATCGCCGAGCCTACGCCTACCTGTTGATTCCGCCAGATCAGGAGCTGACCGATATTGCGCGCCGTCGCCTGGCCGCGCTCAAAGAATTTTCCGACCTCGGCGCTGGCTTCAAAATCGCTGCGTTGGACTTGGAGCTGCGCGGGGCGGGCAACATGCTCGGCGGCGAACAGAGCGGACACATTGAGGCCGTAGGCTTTGAGA
>DAHUZD010000051.1 GCA_027306745.1 Acidobacteriaceae bacterium | reverse complement strand
AACACGGTTACCCTGAACGTCGATGCAACCGCCATCCCAAACACTGCAAACATCATTGTCCAGAGTTCGTTGGGATACCAATCTATTCCTGGAAACTCTGGAACTGTTTCCATGGGTCTCGTGAATGGAACGAGTAATTTTGCGGTTATAGCGGCGGATAAACATTTCAACCCGTTGGCCACATATATTCTTCGCTCGCAAACAATTCCCGGGCAGATCAATGGCGGAAATCCAGTTGTTTTCAATGCTGGCGATGAATTGTCGGCCGTTCCTGTGACGTATCAGAATTCGCCCAGTGGCTGGGGACCGCCCTACTTGTTTGCTCTTTATTTCACATCAGGTGGAATCGGCATTGATGTCAGCGTACCGCAGACACTCTCTGGCAGTACCGCGTACGATGCTGTCCCTGCCTCCCAGCAGCAATCGGGAGATTTCTATTATCTGGCGGCAAGCATAAATGGCCAGACCCAAACCGGGATTGCAACCGTCAGCACCTATGTTGAGACATCTGCCACGAGCCCGCTGACGACATCGTTTGCGTTCCCTGCACCACTGCCAACCTCCGATGCAGCCCCAACCGCCGCTACATGGCCTACCTTCAACATTGCATACCCAGGCTTCTCGGATACGAGTCTTACATCCACGGGAACGTATGGCTTCATGCAATGGCTGCCCGATTCGTCTAGCAATCCGCCAAAATTCATCTATGCTCTCAACATCAGCGCAACCTCGACGTACTTGAACGGTGCTACGACTTTCGCTGTACCCGATTTGTCAGCAGTTCCAGGATTTCTTTCCGCACCCAGCAGCGGCACTAGCGTTTATTGGCTTGCAGGTGTCTATGGGCAAAATTTTTCTTTTGTATCGCCTGCACCTACCAACAACAAGAACTCCCAAGCGACAATCAGTGGAATATACACGGCCCCATAGATTCCTTGCAAGATTATCCATGCCTGCGCACTTCATCGCGCAGGGTTTGATTCAATACCATGGCCTGCTGAGTTCCCTTGCGCAGCAGGCCCAGCCATTCTTGGCTCTCGGCGGGCAATCCTGCAAAATTGCTCAGCAGATACTCCGCCTGCACGACGATCTCCAGCGCATTGCCTAAGTCATGTAGCAACGCGCGTAGCCGCTCGGCCGTCTGCGGTGGAATACGGTCTTCAGGTTGTGCTTTCGTGCTGGCGGCTGGTTTGTTTTTCATCGGTGCATCCTCGCATTGCAGTCATCGTACTGGCTGCGCCACGCTCCGCGCCAAGATTTTTTTGAACGCGCAATAGAGCCGCGTGGCATGGATCATTTTCAAAGCAAGAAAGAGTCATTCTGAATGGAGCGAAGCGTAATGAAGAATCCAGAGGATTTCTGTCTCAATCACTCAGCCTTTTCCCTCTGGATTCTTCGCTACGCTCAGAATGGCACTCTATATTTTGGCAAGGATAGGGCAAGTGATCCGACATCCTTCAACGGCCCTCGCTCGCTCGGGACCGCCGCAGTTGACTCTTGCCGCCGTCGCTGTATGATAGAAGAGTACCGCTCGTTCAACAGGCCTGTTGAACGCTTTCTCCAGATGCCGAAGTGGCGGAATTGGCAGACGCGCATGGTTCAGGTCCATGTACTCGCAAGGGTGTGGGGGTTCGAGTCCCTTCTTCGGCACCAAATCTGAGAGCAGCACATCCCAAGACAATCTTCCATCCTGCATTGGCTGGCCATGTTTCTCGCACGCACCAAGCAGGGCGCGCACAAAAACATGCCGCTGCATTCTGCTATCGGCACCGTATTGAATAGAACTACTGCACTTTGCCCAGCGGACGCAGGCGGCTCATCTCCACCGCGCAGGCCACAGCGTTCAGAGCAGCCAGGCGCAAATTATCCACGGCAATCCAAAGCCAGAAGCGTGTTCCTGCACCAGCGCCCGCCGCTGGACGCACCAGCACCGTGACCGATTCATTGCCCGTGATACCCACATTGCCCGGCGTCTCGGCCAGCTCCGTCAGCACATCAACATGCTCGCCCGCCAGCCCGTGCTGCAATGCCTCCAGTGGGAGCGCCGACTCCATCTCCACCGCCAGTGAAAGCACCGAGCCGTGGAAGACCGGGGACTGCGCCACTTGCAAAGCCAGCTCCGGCAGCTTGCCGCCAGCCAAGGTTGCGTAGTGACGTTCGATCGTTTCGGCCGCGCGTGCGGGCTGCGCCTTGCTTTCTTCGCCAAAGGACACGGCGAGATTAAAGGCCGCCTGCGCGCCAAATATCTCCTGCGGCAATGGTTGAAAAGAGAGCAGATTCACCGTCTGCCGATGCAGCTCCAGAATCGCCGCATTGCCGTGCTCTGAAGCCGAAAGCATCAGCGTGGCCCACAACGCATGCACCGGAGCCACCGACTGCAATCGTGCAGCCAGCAACGCCAGCAGCATGGCCGCCGCATGCGCAGGTACCGCCGCCACCGTCTGCAGATCAGGCAGCAGAGTTTGTGCCGCCGCCGTGCGCTCCGCAACCAGCCATGGAGCCAGCACGCGCACGCCGGGTTTGGCTTCCAGCGCTCCGCTCAAATCCACGACGGTGGCACCCGCCTGCCGCGCCGCCTGCCAATGTTTTTCGGTCACCTCGGGTTGCGCAGCAAAAAAGACAATGTCGCAACCGCGAAACGACTCCGGCGCAATGCGCTGCACAAAGGTGACGGCCTCGCCCGTGCTCTCCAGCTTGCCCAGCGCGTCTTCGTCGTCCATCAAAATAAACTCTGCCGCAGCCAATATGGAGGCCGAAAGCACCTCATTCAATTCTTTGCCCAGCAGCGTAGCTGCGCCAACAATGGCGATCTTTTTTGTAGTGGATTGCATCGGTCCGTCCGTTATTTTTGTTCGTCGCTTCCCGACTCTGCAGGCGCAGGAATCCCCGGCCCCGGCGCGCTATGTGCATGGCGCCACCGTTGCTGCCAGGTGTAGGCCATGCGCGCAAAGATGCCAGAAAACATGTAGCCCAGCGCAATCACAAACAGCAGCGTCTGGGAAAACAACACCACCACGCACACACTTGC
>DAHUZD010000040.1 GCA_027306745.1 Acidobacteriaceae bacterium | reverse complement strand
CCGCCAATAATGCCAATCTCCGCGTGGTGCATTGTCGCTCCCTGTGTCAGTGTCATTGGGTCCTCCCGGCGCTCACCCCTTCGCGTCCCAGCTTCACTGCGGAGCAGAACCCGTCTCAGTATATCTGTCTGCCTGTGAAATCGGCATGGCTGCCGCCGCACTGCGCAGCAACCCAAACTGCACCGCCATGTGCCGCAGCGGTGCGCTCAACTCACCACTTGGCCGGTCACCACTGGATGGACGCATCGCGGCCACTTCGTTGCCTGCACTTTCGGCAACGCTGCCCATCATCACAAACTCCAACTTGTGCGCCAGCGTCAACGGAAAACTCTCGCTGACAAAAGCCGTCTTCCCTTCAACGGCAATCAACACCGGCCCTTCAGATGTATCCCAGACGCGCTCATGCACGCGGGCATCACCCAATGCGCCATGGACGCCATCGTGCTGCGCGCGCTCTGTCGCTTGGTCATACTTGCGTGCCAGCTCTGCGGCATAGAAATTCGCAAACCGTTGCGCAGCCTGCGGCGTCGTCCAGCGGGAGAGATACACCAAGGCCAGCGAAGCCGTTTCGCCCTTCTCTGCATCCATTTTGGTGTTCCGGCTTTGCGCAGCGTAATACAACCCGCCCGCCCAAGCCTTGGCGAGTTCATTGCCTGCGCGCGGGCCGCCAAACAAATCCCCCATCATGCGCACATCCAGCTCGCCCATCACGCCCAGGTCATACGGCTTGTTCGCCTTACCCAGCAAGCCGTGAATGTCGGGCATGGAGAGCAAGGGAATCGCAACGCGGTGGATGTAGGCCTGCGGGTGCAAAATTTCGTTCGTCGATGCTGGCGGATGGTCCAATGTACCCACAAAGGCTGCGTGCTGGCCTTGAAAGCGCAGCACCGTAGCAATAAAGCGCATCCCGGACTGATAAGGGAAGATCAGGGACTCTTGCAAAAACAACGGCGCGCGCGCCATCACCGGCGAGCCGGAAGTATCGCCCATAGCCTGTTCCATCGTGCGGGCAGCATCTGGATCCGTCAGCAGAGTCTTACCTTGCGGGCGTAGCGCATAGTCGGCAAACACCACCATCGCCTGCCCCTCCACCACGGCATCGCGGACTGTATCGTCTTCATCCACGGCGAGGGCAGCGTTGTCCTGCGACATATTTTTGGGCGTGCCGTCCTTTTCCTGCTCCTCCCACTTTTGCAGATTCACATGCTGGTCCTGCAAAGCGTGCGTCAACTCATGCGCCAGAACGGGCCGCTGCGTTTCAGGATCAACCCAGTCCAGCAAATTTACGGTCTTCGTTTTTTCGTCGTAGTATCCGGCAATCTGTTCGCGCAGCAGTTGCACCAGAAACGGCTCCAGTTCAAAGTCCCGGTCCAACAGGCCAAACTTTTTCAGCACCAGTTCAGAACGCTGCAACCGTTGCGCAGACTTGTCGTCCTTCAATTGCTTGTCTAAAAAATCTTTTACCTCGGCGCGCGTCACCAGCCGCGGCTGCACCAAGTGGTGGATGGCATAGCCGGTGTCATTGCTGTCAAAATGTAGAATCGTATCGACAGAACGGAACAAATCCTGCGCCTGCTTGGGCGTGATCTGGGTCTCTGGCTTCGCATCCTGTGCCCATGCCATCGCAGAACAACCGGTAGTGACAGCCAGCCCGACCCACAAAAGCCCCAGCTTCCGCAGAGGATTCATCCTCCTTCGCATTCGAAACTCCCCTTCAAGCGCAACGCTATAATCACAGTGTACGTTGCTTATAGGAGCGCGCAATGTCATCGATCCATCCTGCTGGCCTTTCGTCCCTGCACGATGTTTTGCGCTCCGCCGCCGACCCTGCCGCCACACCGGCATCCCAGCTCAACGCTTTCTGCACAGCCGCAGGCGTTTTTTCTGGTGCTGCGCGAGTCGTCATCGCCTGCTCCGGTGAAGATCGTGTCCGCTGGCTCAATGGAATGGTCACTAACCATGTAGGCGAGTTGGCCGCCCACCGCGGCGGCTATGCCTTCGTGCTCAACGCACAAGGACGCATCCAGGGCGATCTGAACATTTATCCAATGGGCGACGCTCTCTGGCTGGAAACAGCCGCCGCGCAAGCCGACAAGCTGCAAGCCTACTTGGATCACTACATCATCATGGACGATGTAACGCTCGCTCGCCTGCCCGCGCAGCAGTGCATTGGACTTGCCGGGCCAGCCGCAGCCACCACCCTGGCCGAGATCGGCATTCAGGTTGCCGACATGGAACCACTCTCAATTCGCGCCACAACCTGGGCGGATGTTCCCATCGTCGTGACTGCGGAATATAGTCCGCTGGTTCCGCGCTACGCGCTCTGGATCACGCCCGAGAATGCAGCCGCCTGTGCGCAGGCATTGTTGGCCGCAGGCGCGATTGCTTGCGACGCAGACGCGGTCGAACACCTCCGCATTCTGGAGGGGACGCCCATCTATGGCATCGACATCAACGATCGTGATCTGCCCCAGGAAACGGGGCTGGCCCGCGCACTGCACTTCTCCAAGGGGTGCTATCTGGGGCAGGAGATTGTCGAGCGCATTCGCTCACGCGGCAATGTGCACCGCATTTTTTCAGGCTTCCTCTTTGAGGATTCCTCTCCGCTGCCGTCCCCGGCTCAAGGGGAGCGCCTGCCGATTCTGGCCGATGGCCAATCCGTGGGAGAGATCACCAGTGCAGCCCAGATTCGCCTATCCAGCGGAGACAAAAAAAATATTGCATTGGGATATATCCGCCGTGAAGCGTTGGAGAAAAAAATTGAATTGAGCTGCAACGCCCGTGCGCTGCACCCGGAAAAAATTCCCATGACAACGATTTTTGAAGAAAGCAGGATTGCACAATGAAAGAGCAAGAGCCCCAATTTACAGTGATTGACCGGAGAAAGATCACCAGCGATGGTGATCTGCGCCCGGACGCCCCCGTCAGCGAGCCTGCGCCCGCTGCTCCGTCACCCGCGTCCTCCACTTCCAGCGGAATTCATGCCGTGCCATCTTCATCGGGCACTCCAGAGGAGCCTGTTGCCGCCGACGAGGCTCAGCCAGTACTGGAAGGTCCCAGCGCTGAAGAGTCCGCGCAATCGCAGGCGGCCTATGCCGCTACCACGCAGCAGATGGATGCAATTTTGCGCGATAAAATTCCCGGTAGCCCAAAAACTGCCGTGATCGGTTTTGAGCACGTCATACAGTCCTTTTATATGACGGCTGTTATGCAACTGGGCGCGGGCACGCCGCAAGGGGAAAAGGCGCGCATTGATCTGATGGGAGCGCGCCAGACTATCGACATGATGGAAGTTCTGGCCAAGAAAACCGCTGGCAATTTGACCGAAAATGAAAAGCTGATGCTCGACAGCGCCCTGTTTGAAGCGCGCATGATGTTTTTAGAGATCACCAACGCCATCGCGCGCGGAGCCACTCAACAGGCTGGTCCCGGCGTGCATCCACTTGATCCGAAGAGCCAGCGATAGGCCGCCACCCGCGCAGAA
>DAHUZD010000033.1 GCA_027306745.1 Acidobacteriaceae bacterium | reverse complement strand
GAGAGCTATGCCGGCAAGTGGAAGGTGTACTTCTTCTGGCCCAAGGATTTTACCTTTGTCTGCCCCACGGAGATCGCCGCCTTCGGCAAGTTGAATGGTGAATTTGCTGCGCGTGATGCGCAGGTGCTGGGCGCGAGCATTGATTCTGAATTCGTGCATCTGGCCTGGCGCAACAACCATGAAGACCTGCGCGATCTGCCGTTTCCAATGCTGGCCGACATCAAGCGCGACCTGTGCGAGCAGTTGGGAATTTTGGACCCGGCGGCCGGCGTGGCGCAGCGTGCGACCTACATTGTCGATCCGCAGGGCGTAATTCGCTTTGCCTACGTTACCGACCTGTCCGTGGGGCGCAATCCGCAGGAAGTTCTGCGCGTGCTGGATGCGCTGCAAACCGACGAACTGTGCCCCTGCAACTGGCACAAAGGCGAAGAGACGCTGAGCGTCTAGCTCATTTCTGGCGGGAGCGCGTGGCCATGCCTGCGCTTCCGCTCTCTTTCTGGCAACGCAATCAAAAAGGAAAACTGTATGACGTTGGATGATCTGATCCAGAGCCTGCCGGATTACGCCAAAGATTTGAAGCTGAACTACTCCTCGCTGATTGGTCAGAATACTGAACTGACACCCACACAGCTTTGGGGCAGTGTCTTGGTCAGCGCCATGGCGACGCGCCAGCCGGTGCTATTGCGAGCCGTGGTTGCATCCGCGGCAGAAAAGACCTCTGCACAGTTGGTGGATGCGGCCAAAACCGCGGGTGCCATCATGGGCATGAATAATATTTTTTACCGCTTTCATCACCTGACGAAGAATGAGAAATACTCCACCATGCCGGCGCGTCTGCGCATGAATGCGATTCGCACGCACGGGGCCGATCCGGTGGATTTTGAACTGTGGTGCGTGGCGGCCTCGGCAGTCAACGGCTGCGGCAAGTGTGTGGATGCGCATGAGCAGGTGCTGCGGCAAAAGGGAATCGGCGAAGAGTTGATTTTGGCTGCGGTGCGCGTCGCCTCGGTCATCCACGCCGTGGGTACAGTGCTGGATGCCGAAGCGGTAGCCTGAGCGCAGGCAGGCGACGAGCGTACCCGGCTTTGCTGAACCCAGAGTGACACCTGCGTCTGAAGCAAGGCCGTCGTACACTGGATAGGCGCGTGGAAAGCCGATTTCAAAAGGCGGGCCGTTCCCCCAGTATGCGTATTCCGATTTCGATCCGTATCTTGCTGCTGTTTGCGATGGTTGTGGCTCCTCAATTGATTGGATGCAGCAACTTCTTTGTCCCTGTTTGCGAGGAGACGAACACCTGCCCCCCTACGCTGACAGGCATTACTCCCAGCAGTGGCAGCAGCGGTACATCGGTAACGTTGACGGGAACCTTTCTAACCGGTGCGACGGGCGTCAGCTTTTCTGGAACGGCGGCCACCAGCTTCGTCATCAACTCCTCCACACAGGTGACGGCTGTGGCTCCATCCGGCAGCGGCACAGTTCTGGTGGATGTCACTACGCCCGGCGGCACGACCAACGGTGAGTCTTTCACCTATGGATCGTCGGGTTCATCCACCGCTCCATCTTTAACCAACATTAGTCCATCGAGTGGATCGAGCGGCACAACCGTGGCTTTGACGGGCACAAATTTGACCGGGACTACGGCCGTCAAGTTTGGCAGCAATGCAGCCAGCAGCTTCACGGTTGTCTCCGCCACAGAGGTGACAGCGGTCGCGCCCTCAGGTAGCGGCACGGTGAGCGTCACGGTCACCACTCCGGACGGAACCAGCAATGGCGTGTCATTCAGCTACGGTTCCAGCAGCACAACCAGCTATATCTACGTGGCGAATGGCAATGCTGGTAACGTTGCCGGATTTACCATGAACGGCAGTGTGCTCGACAATCTTCCGAGTTCGCCCTATTCGCTCAATGGAGGTGTGCCAACTGCCATGGCGACCACCCCCGATGGAGCGTTTCTATATGTGGGCATCGCTGCAGGAGCTGTCTATGTCTACGCCATTGGCTCCAGCGGTGCGTTGACCCCGGGAAACAACGGTTCACCTGTGGAGAACTTGAATGTGGAACCAACATACATGGCGGTGGATCGGAAGAGTAATTTCCTCTTCATCGGTTCGAACACGAGTCCGCAGATGTATGAATATCAAATCAACACAGGCACAGGCGTTTTGACGGCTCCAGCCGGCAATACTCAGGGCTTCGTTACGTTGCATGGAGCGCCTGAACAAATCTACGTTACGCCGAACAATCAATACATCTACGTCGGAGAAACTCCAGCGAGTGGCGCAGGTGTGGGTGGCATCGATGTTTTCACGCTGAACTCCAGCACGGGCGCATTGAGTAACGCACTGCATGCAAATTCCAAAAACACAGCACTGTACGCTGATGAAGCCCTGGTCTCAGATAGCAACTCCAAGTTCCTGTTTGCGGGCGAAACTGGTTGCTCTTGCGTGCGTGCTTTTACCATTGGCAGCGGGGGGGCTTTGAGCGAGGTCTCCGGTTCGCCGTTCTCTGCGCCGACGGGGCCTTCAGCTTTGGCTGTGGATCCGACCAACACTTACTTATATGTTGGCAGCAAAACCTCCAGTGAAATCTCTGGATACCAGCTTGGATCCAGTGGTGCATTGACGCCTATGAGCAGTTCGCCATTTCTTGGAGCCGGGGTCGATCCCGTTGCAATGGCGTTGGATGAGTCCAATACATATTTGTTTGTGGCGGCTGGCCAGGGCAATCCGGATTTGGAAGTATTTAGCTTTGACGCCACCACGGCAGGAAAGTTGGACCCCGTGTCGAACGCAAAAACCGGCAGCACCGATCCAACGAATCCAGTGGCCATGTCCATCACCAAATAGAAGGAGCCGCCGTGCAGCCATTGCGCAGAAGATCAGCAGGACGAGCCATACGAAAGCTGACATCTGCCTTATTGCTAACGGCTGTGGTCTGCATGTTCGCAGGCTGCAAGTGGCTGCGTCCGCACGCAAGCGCGGAATATGTCTACGTGGCCACGCGGCGCCCGGTCTATCTGCGCGATCGCGTCGCGCCTGTTTCCAATCACACGGCACAGGTGAAGAATGGTGAGCGCCTGCAGGTGCTCGAACGTATTCACCGCTTCGTCAAGGTGCAATCAGGGCAGGGAGCTGTGGGCTGGATCGAAGAAGCGGCGGTGCTGAACCAGCCGGGATACGACCAATTTCAGGCGCTCGCCGCCCAGCACGCGCATGACCCGGTCGTCAGCCACGCCATCGCCCGCGATGATGTGTATATGCACCTGGCTCCGGGCACACGCGCCGAGCATTTTTATCTGATTCCAGCCAGCACCCGTTTGGAGATTCTAGCGCGCACTTCGA
>DAHUZD010000022.1 GCA_027306745.1 Acidobacteriaceae bacterium | reverse complement strand
TCGAATATAAGTATAGGTGCAGAGCCGCGCACGGTTGCGCCTGCGCCGCATTCTTGGGATCCCTATGCGCACCCACCCCACGCAGTCCGATCCACACTCGTCGACGATACCCCTCCTCGGCCACGCACAGCCAGTCTTCGGCCACGCCGTTCTCTTGTATGACGGACTCTGCCCGCTCTGCCATGGCTGCGGGCGTGTTCTGCGGCACAACGTCCGTCGCGCTCTGCTGCGGTTTGCTTCGCTGCAAGACCCGCTGGCGCAGAGGATACTTGTGCGGCACGGCATCGACACGCACGCACCCAACCCAGCCGTGTCCGTTCAATCCGTCGTATTGATTCAATCGATGAATACACCCAGGGAATCGCTGTACCTACGCTCCGATGCAATCCTGCAATCGCTGCGTTTACTCGGAGACGGATGGGAACGCTGCGCGCAGCTCTTGCAGTGGATTCCCCGTCCGCTGCGCGATGGCCTCTATCGCTGCGTAGCCCGCGCCCGCCGCAGCCTTTTCGGAACCTACACAGTCTGCCCTGCACCGCCACCCTCCTACACAGACCGTTTCCTGCATGAATGAACTTCGGTGCTCGCACCAATAACAGCTTGTTCTTCTGATCGATTCACAAACGAGCCGAATGGAGAGTCAGCCTGTCCGAGCGTAGCCGTGGGAAGGAAGCTGCGACTACGCAATACAAGCAGCACCCGGGTGCCCCATTCCAGCCGCTTTTTGGCTGGAATGGAATGCAACACGTCCGCCCGCACGCAAGTGATAAACTAATCCTTCCCGGCAGCCATTCCTTGCACCGCAGTCCGCAGGGACAAGCCACGCTGTCTGTCGCCTCTGCCGGAGTCTATTTCGGAACGGAATGATCGTGCCTAGCACCCCAGCGCAGAAAAAAGCTCCCTCGATCACCTACGCCGATGCTGGCGTGGACATTTCATCCGGGGACAAGACCAAGCAGCGCATCAAATATCTGGCGCAGCGCACCTTCACCAAGCAGGTGCTGGGTGAAATCGGCGGCTTCGGCGGCCTCTTCAAGCTGGACACGGAGCGCTACAAGAATCCTGTGCTCGTCTCCAGCGCCGACGGCGTCGGCACCAAGCTCAAACTGGCCTTTGACCTGAACGTCCACAACACAGTCGGCCTCGATCTGGTCAATCACTGCGTCAATGACATTGCCGTGCAGGGCGCAACGCCACTCTTCTTTTTGGATTACTTGGCCACTGGCAAGCTGGACCCGGAAGTCGCCGAAAAGGTCGTCAGCGGTCTGGCCGACGGCTGCCGCGCCAATGGCTGCGCCTTGATCGGCGGAGAAACAGCGCAGATGCCCGGCTTCTACCGCGATGGAGAATATGATCTGGCCGGCTTTATCGTCGGCGTGGTGGAGCAGGAAAAGCTCATCACCGGCGCGGGCATTCGCCCCGGCGACATCCTCGTCGGCCTGCCCTCCACCGGCCTGCATACCCATGGATATTCGCTGGCACGCAAGCTGTTTTTTGACGTTGCCCGCTACGCCCCCGACCACTACGTTAATGAGCTGAAGGACAAGGCTGGCGTGGCGCTGATGAAGACCCACCGCAGCTATCTGAATCTGATCCGCAAGCTGACCGCAGCCGGCCTGGTCGCCGGCATGGCGCACATCACCGGCGGTGGCATCACGGAAAATCTGCCCCGCATTCTGCCGAAAAATGTTTCCGCCTCCATCGAACTGGGAAGCTGGAAAGTTCTGCCCGTCTTTGAGCATCTGCAAAAGCTCGGCAACGTTTCGCAAGAGGAGATGTATCGCACCTTCAACATGGGCATCGGACTCATCTGCGTCATCCCCGCAGAAAAGTACAAGAAGGCCAAGGCGCTGTTTGACCGCGCCAGTGAACACCATTTTGTGATAGGAAAGGTTGTAAAGGGCGAACGCAAAGTGCTCTACGTGTAGCCCGGATTCCCCTGCGCATGCCGCTTGTGAATCCCCCAAGGAAATCACACATGACTCGACTCGGCATCCTCATCTCTGGACGCGGCTCCAACTTTGTGGCCATTGCAGACGCAATCGCCAACGGCACACTGCGCGATGCAGAGGTTGCCGTCGTTCTCTGCAACAATCCTGGCGTCGCTGGCCTAGAACGCGCCAAGGAACGCGGCATCCCCGCGCATGTGATCCCCAGCAAGGGCCGCGTCCGCGAAGAGCATGACGCCGACATGGTCGCCCGCCTGCGTGAGTACAAAGTCGATCTGGTCTGCCTGGCCGGCTACCTGCGCGTCATCACTCCGGTCTTCATCAACGCTTTTCCGCAGCGCATCATCAACATGCACCCGTCGCTGCTGCCCGCCTTCCCCGGCCTGCACCCGCAACAGCAGGCGTTGGATTACGGCGTTCGTGTGGCTGGCACCACGGTCCACTTTGTCGATGAGCAACTCGACCATGGCTGCATCATTGTGCAGCGAAGCGTTCCCGTGCTCGACGGCGATACGGAGGAAACACTTTCCGCCCGCATTCTGCACGAGGAACACTCGGCCTATCCTGAAGCCATCGCCCGCGTCCTCAGCGGGGATTACGAAATTCGCGGACGCTGTTATGTGCCGCGCGTCGGCGTCAGCGTCAAGTAGCCAGCACCCATTCCCAACAAAAAAGCCTGCGCTCCCTGCGCAAGCTGAGTTGTTTCTATTCTAGAAAAATTCTCGCCTGTAACGAGTCAGATGGAAAGGCACGGGAAGAGACTCAACGAGTCATTCTGAACGAAGTCCGCGAAGGCGGATGCAGTGAAGAATCCAGAGAATACTGGC
>DAHUZD010000431.1 GCA_027306745.1 Acidobacteriaceae bacterium | reverse complement strand
AGCCGCCATTGCTCAGCGGCAACCACAATATTCGATGCGGAGGATGCCGTGGAGATCGCAAACCCAGTGATGTAAATGGTTGTGGTTGGGCCGATGGCCGGGTTGACGGTAAAGCTCTGCGCCACCTGCGATGCCGCGGCGTAGGTGCTGTTGCCGGCCACACTGGCGTCGATGGTGCAGGTACCGGCGGCTTCAAAGGTGGCCGTCGTCCCAGAGACCGTGCAGACGCCGGGGGTCTCCGAAGTCAAGGAGACCGTGAGGCCGGAGCTCGCCGTCGCCGAGAGCGTCAGCGGAGCTCCCACGGTCTGCGTGCCGGGATTGTAGAAGGTGATGGCTTGCGTGGTGTGACCAACGACAATGACATTGCCGCTGCCGCAGCCGCCGACGAGCCAGGCCAGCGACGGAACCGATAGAAGAAAGAGAAAATTCAGATGCCGCATGGGAGAGTCCCCCTCTTGCCCGTACGCACGTGCGATTGTTGCACCGGTTGTTTGCCGCGGCGATGCCCGCTGACCGGTTTTGGCTCCGGCGAAGAAATTTTACAACACACATTCTGGTGCGGTTCGATCCATGCGGGCGAGTTCGCCAGTTGAATAAAAACTGCATGGCTCGCAGATGGCCTGGGTTTATTCCGCCCTGGATCCTACGCATCCTGCACGACGGCGCAGCATCCAATATCCTAGAAACGGGAAACATGCAGCGACTGGCAGCGAAGGATTGGATGCAAAGGATCAAGCAGATTTGGAAGCGCGCCCCACTGTACGCCGCAGGCCTTTGGCTGCTGGTGGGCGCGCGCACGCAGGCACAGACGATTCCAGACGCGCCCATGGCCTCCATCACAACGGCCACCTATGCCGGCAGCGTCACAGCCGAGCCGGTAACGGCACAGCCGCTGGCGCTTTCCTTGCACGATGCTGTCGAGCGCGGGCTAGAGCACAACCTGGCCGCAGTGCTGGCGCGGCAAAATGAGCGCATTGCCAGCGGCGTGCAGATGCAGGGATTGAATGCGCTGCTGCCCAACATCACTGCATCGGCCACGCGACGGCGCAATCAAATTGATCTCGAAGCGCTGGGCTTTCGTCCGGGACTGCTGGCGCAGTTCCCGCCAGGATTTTTGCCTGCCGGAGTTACCTTTGGCCCTGTCGTAACGGTGAATGTGGTTGCGGCGCAGGCCAATCTGCAACAATCGCTCTTCAATTGGAGCGCTATCGAGGCTTTTCGCGCAGAAAAGGAACAAAGCGT
Source organism: Acidobacteriaceae bacterium (assembly GCA_027306745.1). Taxonomy (GTDB): domain Bacteria; phylum Acidobacteriota; class Terriglobia; order Terriglobales; family Acidobacteriaceae; genus JAJZCX01. The sequence goes on along the minus strand of DAHUZD010000431.1, from coordinate 324 downwards.
CGCCACGTACTATAGCCGTCAGTCGACGCTGGGCCAGGTGATTCAAAACATTGCAGACACCTATTTACAAGCACTGGCCGATGCGGCCAATGTGGACGATGCCCAGGCCTTGCTGGATGCGGACACGCTCTTCGTGCAGCAAACCCAGGACGCCGCACAGGCGGGCACGGCCACGCATTTGGATCTGCTGCGCGCGCAGGTGCAGCAGCAGCAACAGCAGCAGGCGTTGATCGCCGCACAGAACGCGCTGGCCAAAACCAAGATTGCCTTAAACCGGCAAATTGGCCTGGCTGCGAACCAGCCCATTACGCTGACGGATGCTAC
>DAHUZD010000427.1 GCA_027306745.1 Acidobacteriaceae bacterium | reverse complement strand
GCAATCCGGCCTCACCGGCACGGGCGATACCCTTGGACGGGTGCAGGTTTCCCTCATGCTCCGCCGCATCACGCCGAAAGAGATTGTAGACCATCGCAGACCTTCGGTTCCGGCCCGCGTAAGTCTTTCGTGTCCCTCGTGTTCGTAAGTTCACGAGGATTTTTTTGCAGCCGCGGCAAACCTTGTACCCGATTTCGCGTCCAAACAGCAGACGCTATTCAGGTACGCGGAACGATCCGTCTGCAAATTTTTTCACTCGGCCGCACGTTGGCCGGTTTGGAGATGAGGAACTCAACGATGGTCAATACCTGTGCCAATCCATCCTGCCGCAAAACCCTGCGCTATCTGCGAGATGGCGTCGTCTACCTGTTTGCCACGCGGAACCACTCCGGCGTCGATGCAGCCCCACAGGCCAAGGAGCATTTCTGGCTCTGCGGCGCCTGTGCGGAGCATTGGACCTTGCGCCCGGATGCCAGCAATCAAGTGCAGATGATTCAAAAATCCAAGCGCAAAACTCCCTTGCCTCCCACGTCGGAGGCACATCCATCCCTGCCTTTGGCTATGTAGATGGCTGCCCTGGGGGGCTTTGGCTTTACCGGGAAAGCAGCGGCGCAGAGGCCGCCTCTTCATGCAGCCGTGGATTCTCGCGGCGGTACACCCCGGTGAGTGAGTTCCAGCGCACGCTGGCGATCTCCCGCAGCATTTGCAGGCCGTCGCGCAGATAGCTGATGCGCGAGCGCGCATCGTGGCCCCAGGTCACGGGCACCTCGCGCACACGGTAGCCTTGCTTGCGCGCGATAAAAAGAATCTCCGGGTCAAATCCCCAGCGCTCAATCCTCTGCCGCGTAAAAATGGGCCGCACCGCTTCGCGGCGGAAGGCTTTGAAGCCGCATTGCGTGTCGGCGTAGGGCAGGCCCATCACCAGCCGGGTGCAGGCGTTGAAGCAGCGGCCAAAAAATCTGCGGTACAGCGGCTGGCGCAGTGTCTGCCGCTTGCGCTCCAGCCAGCGGGAGCCAATGGCGACATCCGCGCCTGCGTCCAAAGCAGAAAACAGCAGCTCGGCCTCCTCCATGGGAGAGGACAGGTCCGCATCGGTAAACATCACCACCGGCGCGCGCGCCTGCAACATGCCGTTGCGCACGCTATAGCCCTTGCCCCGGTTGCGGCGGTTCTCTATCAGCCGAACGGCCGGGTTCTGCGCCGCAATCGTGCGCACGATCTCCGCCGTTTTGTCCGTCGATCCATCGTTGACCACCAGCACTTCGGCGGCCCATCCATTGCGCTGCACACAGGCCAGCACGCCTGCCAGCGTGGCGGCAATGCGCGCCTGCTCGTTGTAGGCCGGGATCACGATACTGTATTGCAACTCTTGCATTTTCTATTCAATGGAGAAACAGATTGCCGCGGGCCATCCCCGCTCACGCTGCAACGAAACGATAGGAATGATTGTAACCCGCCTCCACCCTGCCGCGACATGCCACCTCTCCGGTTGCTCACATTTCTCCGCGTTTGCGGTGCTACACTCATCACCATGCAGATGCAGGATACCTCGCAACGGCGTTCATTTTGGCTTTGGCTCTCCCTGGCTGGCGGAGCTGTCGTGGTGCTTGTGGGCATCCTATGGGGCCTGGCCCTGTGGTCCGCACGCGGAGACACCGCCAACGGAACCTTCTCCTTCCGCTCCAACCGCATTGCGGTCATCGACGTCACCGGCGTCATTCTCTCGCCTGATGAGATCGATCGGCAGTTGGAGCAATACTCCAATGACAGTTCGATCAAAGCCATCCTGCTGCACATCAACTCCCCCGGGGGCGGCGCGGCGGCTTCGCAGGAGATTTATCACGAAGTGATGCACATCCGCGGGCAGCATAAGAAGTACATTGCTGCCTCCATTGAGAGCGTCGGCGCCAGCGGAGCCTACTACATCGCCTCGGCCACCAACCGCATCTATGCCAACCAGGCCAGCGTGGTGGGCAGCATCGGCGTCATCGCGCAATGGGTCAACTACGGCGGCCTGCTGCAATGGGCGAAATTGAAGGATGTCACACTCAAGGCCGGCGCGCTCAAAGACGCTGGCTCACCCACGCGCGATATGACTCCGCAGGAACAGGCTTACCTGCAAGGCTTGATCGACAACATGCACCAGCAGTTTATTGACGACGTGGCCAAAGGACGCAAGCTGCCCGTGACCCAGATTCAACCCCTAGCCACCGGACAGGTCTGGACCGGCCAGCAGGCGTTGCCCCTGCATCTGATTGACAATGTGGGCGGTTTTCAATTCGCACTGCACCAGGTCGCGCTGGACGTGGGTATTCAGGGCGAACCCACCCTCGTGCGGCAAGAAAAACCGCACCGCAGCCTGCTGGCCGACCTGATCGGCGCCGATGCACGCTCGCTGGTGCCCACCCCGGAGACGCTGCTGGATCAGGCTCCTGGCTTCTATACCATGTGGCGTTAGCGGCGGCAGCAAACCGGGAAAGTTAAAACCTTTTGCTTTCATCGGGTTGTAGCTTTCCTCCAGTTGTTGTATGTTCGTAACAGAGGAGTGGGGCATGACCAAATCCGATCTGGTTTTCGAAGTGATGCAACTGGGCGACCTGACCCGTCACGACGCGGAGACGATCGTGGAGACCGTATTTGATTCTGTCATCGGCGCTTTGCGCTCCGGCGACAAGATTGAAATCCGCGGTTTTGGCAGCTTCCGTACGCGTCAGCGCAATGCCCGCATCGGGCGCAACCCCAAGACCGGCGTGCGCGTGGATGTACCGGCCAAACGCATCCCGTTCTTCAAACCCAGCAAAGACTTGCGCGATCTGGTGAATGCGCAGCCAGCCAACGGTGCCTCGGCCCCGGCTGCGCCCAAATCCACCACCCCGTAAATGGGGTCCATTCGCTTTATAAAATAAAGTACTTTATGCACCTGGCCGTACTGACCGTTGAGTTGCGCATGGAGCAGGCACACTCACTCAAGGACAGGCGGCAGTGTCTGCGCAGTTTGAAAGACACGCTGCGCCATGGCTTCAACGTCTCCGTTGCCGAGCTGGACGAAGGCACGCAATGGCAGCGGGCCACAGTGGGCATCGCTGCGCTTTCGGCCTCACGCGAGTACCTGCGTGGACAAATGCAGCAGGTGGAGCAGGCCTGCGTGCGCGTCGCCGAAAACCACGGAGCCAACATCACCGACGCTTATGTCGAATTCTTCCCGGAAGAGTAGCACGGACAGAAGCAATTCTCGAATGCATCTCCGCAGAGGCGACCGCCACGGAATTGACAAGGAGGGAACAAGCACAAAAATTCCCTAATCCAACTTGCATCAACCGGCAGCGGCAGCCAATTTTGCGCCCACGGCAACTGCCTGTTGAATGGCATCCGTGACTTGGGCAATGTCATTGAGATGCTGCAGCATGCTGTCGAGCGATGTTTGCTCAGTTTGCATACTGCGAACCAGCCCCGACACAGCCGGATCATCGTCATGAAAAATTTTGTTGACACAGTTGAAGTAGTTGCGGCGGCAAGCAACGTACTGCGTCTGGATTGCATCCCGCTGCGGTTGCGCGGGGCAGGCGGCCAGCAACATCGAAAGATTCTGCGTGAGAAAGATGTACTGCGTTTGCAAAGCAAGCAATGCGTTTCCCATACCATCTCC
>DAHUZD010000412.1 GCA_027306745.1 Acidobacteriaceae bacterium | reverse complement strand
AAATTCCTTTACCATCTCTGTAGTCAGATCTACTTTTGCCAACTCTACTGCTTGATCGACTCCCTCAGTGAATGCCTGCCCGCTCATCTGCCCTAGTTTTGTCTGAATAGCAATTGCAGTAGTTTTATTTCTTACCGTCTTGTCCCAATAGCTTCCCAAATCCTTGTGGAAGGTGACATTTTTCAGCATCTCTACTCGATCGACGAGCGGAATTTTCTGATCCACATCCCAGAAGAAGCGAGCGTCGTTGAAGCGGGCGCGCAGCACGCGCTCATTGCCATGGCGGATGATGGCTGCACCTGCCTCATCCACTTCTGTGTTCAACACGGCGAGAAAATGTGGCAGTAGTTTTTTCTCTGCATCTTCCACCACGAATTGTTTCTGGTGGTCGCGCATGACGGTTTCCAGAATCTCCTCTGGCAGTGTCAGATGCTCTTTTTCAAAGTTGCCCAGCAGCACCGTCGGCCACTCGGTCAGGTGTGTGACCGCATCCACCAGTTCCTCATTCTCGCGCCAGCGTGCGCCGGGCACGGTGCGTGTAGCGGCATCGAGCGCCTTGCGAATTTTTTGTTTGCGAACCTCCACATCGACGATCACTTTAGCCGCTTCCAGTTTGGCAGCATATTCCTCAGGCTTCGCAATCACGATGGGTGCGTCTCCGTGCAGCACGCGATGGCCAAAACTGACGCCATCGGCGCGAAGGCCTGCATACTCCACGGGAACCACCGCGCCATCCAGCAGCGCCAACAGCCAGCGCAGCGGACGCACAAAGCGCTCTGGCTTGCCTGCGCGCCAATACATATTCTTGGCCCAATAGAGCGCGGTGATCTCACGTGGCAATGTCTCCGCCAACACATCGGCAGCGGGCCGTCCCTTGCGATCGACCGTTGCGCCGATGTACTCCCCCTTGGCGTTGGTAATGGTCTTGAGTGCAGAAAGTTCCACGCCCGCCTTTTTGGCGAAGGCCACAGCCGCAGGCGTTGGTGCGCCATCTTTATAAGCCACCTTCAGCGACGGTCCCACCATCTCCTCGCGTGTGTCCGGCTGCTGCGTCAGCACACCTTGCACCAGCACGGCCAGGCGGCGCGGCGTGGAGTAGCTGGTCACCGTGTGCGCCTCGCCAGCGAGATGTTCGCGCTCCAAAAGCTTCTCCACGCGCTCGGCCAACTCCGCTTGCGCGGCGGCGATCATGCGCGCGGGCACTTCTTCCAAACCAATTTCCAACAAAAATGCGGACATATTTTTTTCGCTTCCTAGATTTTTTATGCTTCCGCCAACGCGACAGCGCCCTGCTGCTGCGCGGCATAAGCCTTGGCCACGGCCACAGCCAGCGTGCGAATGCGCGCAATCACACCAACGCGCTCGGTAACGGAGATGGCCCCGCGCGCATCCAGCAAATTGAAGAGGTGCGAACACTTTAGGCAAAGGTCAAAGGCCGCCAGCACTGGCACGCGGCTGCGTGCGATTGCATCCTCGCCGTCGAGTGTCGCGCGGCCCGCCTCCAGCAACGCCTTGCACTCGGCTTCATACAGATCCAGAT
>DAHUZD010000405.1 GCA_027306745.1 Acidobacteriaceae bacterium | reverse complement strand
TCAATCGTCAGGGGCAACTCCTCCTGCCGGGCGCGGCCAAAGCCCTCGTAGGCGCGGATAATCCGCTGCACGAGCTGGTGCCGCACCACGTCGCCGTCCTCGAACTGGACGAAGCGGATGCCGTCCACGCCGTCCAGCACGCTCATCGCCTCCACCAGCCCCGACTTCCGGGGGTTCGGCAGGTCGATCTGCGTGATGTCGCCGGTGATCACCGCCTTCGCGTTGTTCCCCATGCGCGTGAGGAACATTTTCATCTGTTCGCTGGTGGTGTTCTGGGCCTCGTCCATGATGATGAAGGAGTCGTTGAGTGTGCGGCCGCGCATGAAGGCCAGCGGGGCGACCTCAATCACATTGCGCTCCAGCATTTTGTCAACGCGCTCCGGTTCGAGTAGATCGTAGAGCGCATCGTAGAGCGGGCGCAGATAGGGATCGACCTTTTCTTGCAATGAGCCGGGCAGAAAGCCGAGGCGCTCGCCGGCTTCGACGGCCGGGCGCACCAGCACCAGGCGGCTGACGCGCTTGGCCGCTAGCGCGGCAACGGCCATGGCTACGGCGAGGTAGGTTTTGCCGGTGCCCGCGGGGCCGATGCCGAAGACCATGTCGGCCTGCTCAATGGCTTCGAGATATTGCCGCTGGTTGAGCGAGCGTGGCTGCACCATGCGGCGGATGCCGTTGGAGCGTTGCTTGCCGCTGTCCACCAACGAGCGCAGCGTGACGGCCGGATCGGCCACGACCAGCTTGAGCATTCCGTTGAGTTCGCCATTTTGCAGCGTGACACCGCTCTTGCGCAGTGATTCATAATCGGCAAAGATGCGTTCGACGCGGGCGACGCTTTCCGCTTCGCCTTCGACGTAGAGTGCGTCGGAGCGCAGATCGATGCGGACATGCAGAGAGTCTTCCAGCAGATGGAGGTTTTCGTCGCGCGTACCGAAGATTGGCTCAAGATTTGGGGTGATGGCGATGGCCTTTTTCATCGTGGCGATGGACTTCCTTTCCGGGATAAGGGCGAAGCTGGGCGCACCGGCGGGTGCGGTGAGGTGATGGCGTTGAAGGGGGCAAGAGGTACGCAGCGCAGTTGACGGGAATGGGTGCCGTGAGCGCGATGCGGTGCGGGCTGCAAACGCTGGCCGCTGCACCGGCCACCCCACGCGAGCGGGAAGGCCTTGGAAGCACCGGCAGTGGCGCAAGGGACTCGAATGGGCACAGATTAGCGCCGAAGCGCGGGCGCGTCAACCGGGAAATGGAAAAATGTGCGCTGTGCGTGCCGAAGATGCAAATCCGGCGGATGTGCGCAGGGCGTCGTGGGTCGGTGAGCGGGCGCACTTGGCGTGGGGGCGGCAATCTGCCAAACTGGATACAGGCGCTTTCCGCGCAAGCGGGGGTAGCCTGCAAATTCGCCAGAAAGCTATCCGAAATATGAGCGCAACCGCAGCCGCACAAAAAGTATTTGCAGACCGCATCCACCGCATTGAAGTTTCCGCCACGATGGCCGTGACCGCCGAGGCCGCCAAGCTGCGTGCCCAGGGCGTGAACCTGGTGGACTTTGGCGCGGGCGAGCCGCACTTTGCCACGCCACGCCATATTAAGGATGCGGCCATTGCCGCCATCGAAGCGAACTTTACGCGCTACACCGCGGTCAGCGGCATTCCAGAGCTGCGCGCGGCCATTGTGGAGCGGCACTCCGCCGACTTTGGCAGCAAATACACGCCAGAGGAAGTGGTGTTCACCACGGGCGGCAAGCTGGCGCTTTTCCACGCCGTACAGGTGCTGGTGGATCACGGCGATGAAGTGGTGTTGCCTGCCCCCTTCTGGGTTTCGTTCAAGGACATTATTCAGTACGCCGGCGGCAAGCCTGTGATTCTGCAAACCAGCGAGGCGGAAAACTTTCGCGTCACGGCGCAGGCGATTGAAGCCGCAATTACGCCGCGCACCAAGGCCATCATTTTGAACACACCGTCGAACCCGTCCGGCGCAGTGGTCTCCGCAGCAGATTTGGAGCAGATCGTGCGGCTGGCGCATGCGCGCGGCATCTTCCTGCTACTCGACGAGTGCTATGCCTATTTGCAATACACGGGCGTGTCGGTTTCCGGCGGCTCGTTTACGGATTGCAAAGAGCACTTGGTGGTGCTGGGTTCGTTGTCGAAGACCTATGCCATGACGGGCTGGCGCGCCGGATATGCGCTGGGGCCGAAGGTGGTTATTGCAGCCATGTCGAAGCTGCAAAGTCAGGACACCTCGTCCACGGCGTCGATTGTGCAGAAGGCGTCGATCGCTGCGCTGACCGGCTCACAACAATGCGTGGCGGATATGCGGCAGGATTATCTCTCACTGCGTGATGAGGTGATCGCCGGGCTGCGGAAAATTCCGGGCATCACCTGCACCGTGCCGGAGGGTGCGTTTTACGTGTATCCAAATGTAAAGGCGTATTTGGGCAAGGGCGGCCTGAAGAACGGGATCGATCTGGCGGCCAAGCTGCTGCATGAGGCGCACGTGGTTACCGTGCCCGGCGAGGCCTTTGGCACCAGCGAGCACATTCGACTCTCTTATGCGGTGAGCCACGCCGATGTGGCCGAAGGCACGCGGCGCATGCAGGAGTTCTTCGCCAAGCTGGCATAAGAGCGATGCGCGCTGAAATGTGGTCGGCTGGTGCATGGAGCCAACCAAGGGGTTCCTCGACTCACTTCGTTCGCTCGGGTTGACAGAGTGTTCGTTGGTGCAATCACCCCAGCCTATCCATGGCCATCCCACACTTCGCTGCGCGAAGTGTGGAGCACCTGCGAACCCAGATACGTGAAGCCGCAGCACGCGTGAACCTGCGCCCCCGCGCCAAAGCTTGAAGCGTGACTATAGTTCGCGCAGGTGGCCGAGCTTCTCTTGTTTCACCTGGAGATATTTTTCGAAGCTCTCGACCGGCTGCACGCTGGCTGAGACGCGCTCCACAACGCGAATACCGGCTGAATCCAGAGCTGCGACTTTTTCAGGATTGTTGGTCATAAGGCGAACGCCGGTGACGCCGAGCAATTTAAGCACGGCGGCTGGCATTTCAAATTGCCTGCAATCGGCCTGGAAGCCGAGGTGCTCGTTGGCCTGCACGGTGTCCATGCCCTCGTCTTGCAGCGCGTAGGCTTGCAGTTTGGGCATGAGGCCGATGCCGCGGCCCTCCTGCATTTCATAGAGCAAAATGCCTGCGCCCGCCTGCGCGATTTTCTCCAGCGCCAACTCCAATTGCATACGGCAATCGCAGCGCAGAGAGCCGAGTACATCGCCGGTGAGGCACTGCGAGTGGATGCGGAGCAACGGCGGACGTGCCGCTAGGTCGCCCAGCTTGAGCGCGAGCGCCGACTCGCCGTTGTGCTCGAAGCCGAGCAGCCGGAAATGAGCCCAGCGGGTCGGAAAATCGGCTTCGGCCACTGGTTG
>DAHUZD010000401.1 GCA_027306745.1 Acidobacteriaceae bacterium | reverse complement strand
AGCGGCTCCAGCATCAACACCAGCGGATATTGTTTGCGGCCGCTCAAGCGCTGCTTCAGCACATAAGTCGCCACGGTCCACATCTGAGAAATCGGCACTGCCATAGGCTTGGTTTGCTCCGAATGCTTTCTTGATTCTACGCGCCGCTACGCCTGCACGCTCGCACGTGCCGCAAGAAGCTCCTGCTGCATAGTGCGCTGATACGTGGTTAAGGCCAACAGCGGAAAATAATTTCGGTATAAGTGATAGGCCAGGTAAAAGACGCGGGGAAATCCCGTGCCCGTGTATTCTTTTTCATCCCACGAGCCATCGGTCTTCTGGCGCTCCAGCAACCAGCGCACGCCCTTGGCCACGGAGTCACTGCGCGTATCCCCGGCGGCCAGCAGGCCCAGAATCGCCCACGCCGTCTGCGAAGGCGTGCTGGCGCCTACGCCACGCTGCACCGAATCATCGTAGCTGGCGCAGCTTTCGCCCCAGCCTCCATCGGCATTCTGCACGCAGCGAATCCACTCCGCCGCCTGCTGAATCTGCGGTTCGTGGTTCCAGACGCCGACAGCCTCCAGCCCACGCAACACCAGAAACGTGCCGTACAGATAATTGACGCCCCAGCGTCCGAACCAGCTTCCGTCCGGCTCTTGCTCGCGGAAGAGGAACTGCACCGCCCGCTCCACTCGCGCGTCGTTGCGCGTGTAGCCGTAGGCGGCCAGCATCTCCAGCACGCGGCCAGTAATATCGGCTGTCGCCGGATCCAGCATCGCGTTGTGGTCGGCAAACGGGATGAACTGGAAGATCATCTTGTCATTGTCTTTGTCAAAGCTGGCCCAGCCGCCATTTTTGCACTGCATGGCAAAGACCCAGTCAATGGCCCGCTGCGCCACTTCATGCTGGTAGCGCTCACGCGGATTGTCCACCTTATCCAGCGACAACAACACCTGCGCAGAGTCATCCACATCTGGATAGAACTCGTTATTGAACTCAAAGTACCAGCCGCCCGGCTCCGTATTGCGCACCTTCACGGCCCAGTCACCCTTGTGGCGGACTTCTTTGGAGAGCATCCAGTCCACAGCCTTCAACAGCCGGGGATCGTTCTTGGGCACGCCAGCCTCACCCAGTGCAAAGACGGCATAGGCCGTATCCCATACCGGAGAAACGCACGGCTGCATACGAAACGTGGCCGGCTCGTTTTTTCCGTCGCCCGGCTCTTCAATGCCCAGCTTCTCAAACTCATCCAGCGCTCGAATTACCTGTGGATCGTCCAGCGAATAGCCCAGGCAGCGCATGGCAATCGCAGAGTTCAACAGACCAGGGAAAATCGCGCCCAGCCCATCGGACATTTCAAAGCGCTGCAACATCCAGCGCTCGGCCTTTTTGATGGCCAGTGCACGCAGCGGGCGGATATGCACACGCTCAAAGGCATGCGTCACGCGATCCAGAAACAGAAAGAAGTTCCGCCAACTGAAAAAATTCTTGTCCCACGGCAAACGCAAGTCGGCATTTTCGCGCCCACCTACAAATAATTCATTGATCTCTTGCTCGGGTGAGAGCTTCTTGAATGGCTTCTTCGCATAGGCGATGGAGAGCGGCACGAGAATCGCGCGCGACCATGACGAAATTTCATACAGATTGAAGTAAAACCACTTCGGAAACAGCATGATCTCCGGCGGAATCGCCGGAGCTGCGTCGTAGTCATACTGGCCGAAGAAGCAGAGATAGAGCTTGGTATAAGTGTGGACCTGCGTTGCGCCGCCATGGGCCAGAATCCACGTGCGCGCGCGTTGCAATACAGGATGATCCGCGCTCCAGCCCATCAGCTTGAAGGCGAAGTATGCCTTTACCGATGCGCTGATGTTCGACAGCCCGCCGTGGTAAATGCTCCAGCCGCCGTCGGGGTTCTGGTGGCGCTCAATCTCGCGCAGCGCGCGTTCCATGCGCGCACGGTCGCCGGTGCCCAATAACGTGTGCACCATAATGTAGTCGGATTCCAGAGTTGTATCGGCTTCCAGTTCTCCGCACCAGTACCCCTCCGGGTGCTGCAGCGAGAACAGAAAATCTCTGGAGCTTTCAATCGCCTGCTCCACCTGATCCAAGCCGACATCCAGCCTGCCAAAGCGCACGGATGCAACTGCACTGTTCAAATGCGATGGTTTCATGATTCTGACCCGAAACTCTCCTGATAGGTTCTTGGCGTTCCGTGGAACAGAAAAGGCTACTGCACCGCCGCGGCGGTCTGCGTTGGAGCAGCCGCGATGGTCTGCACAATCTCCGGCGGCAGGCCGAAGCGCACGTTTTCCGGCATTACTTCCACCTCCTCCACCGAATCGAACCCGTGGCCGCGCAGGTAACCGATTACATCCTGCACCAGCACCTCTGGCGCAGAAGCGCCCGCGGTGATGGCCACCGTTTGCACTCCGTCCAGCCACTCCGGTTGAATGGCGTCGGAGTTGTCAATTAAATAGGCGCGCGTATCCAAATTGCGCGACACCTCCACCAAGCGGTTGGAGTTCGAGCTATTATTTGACCCTACCACCAACACCAAGTCCGCCTGATGCGCCACGTTCTTCACCGCGACCT
>DAHUZD010000397.1 GCA_027306745.1 Acidobacteriaceae bacterium | reverse complement strand
TGGTCGCGGTTACGGTCAGATTTGCCCAAAGCGTTGCGCTCGAAAAAAAGCCGGTCACCACAGCCTCCAGTCCTGCGGTACGCGCCAGGCTGCGACCGGGCGGCTCCGACGCCACCACACCCAGCCGCTGGCGCAGCTCCTGCACATCCCAGCGCTCGCGGCCAAAGATGCGCACCTGTGTGCCTTCGGCCACCAACGGGTAGCATTCGCAGGTCAGCGTTTTGATGAGCGTGGATTTGCCGCAGCCATTCGGCCCCAGAATCGCCACAGACTCGCTCGCCGCAATCGTCAAGTTCAACTCGCGCAGCGCAAGGGTCTCTCCGCGCGCGACGCTCACCTGCCGCAGTTCACAAAACGGAGTGCGGGATTGTGCGGTCACAGCATCCATCATTTGCTTGGGCAAGCATGTTGCGCCTCCGCAGCGCAAATCTCTTCTTCAAATTTTGACCTCGCCACAACTGAAAAACAATGGTTGCAGTTTGAGATGATGACCCCGTCCGTATCCAAAGTATGTAGGAAGCGTTCTTCCTTGAGATAAGTGCTTTTGTTCATCCCGGCAAGTGTCTGCAGGAATACATCACGATCAATTCGCATGTGTCGTAGATATTCCCGCAAGGTTCCCTGTCGAAGAGTATCCCCGCCGTGCGGTTCATGCACAGTGTGTATAGATTGATCCGACAATCGCTGAAAATGCCGCGCCGATCCGCTTTTCGAGGGAAGCTGCTGGAAGCCAAATGCCTTTAGCGCATGCACGAACTGTGACCACTTGAGTTGCGTGGGGAGCTTATTCACGGGATCTTAAGCGTGTGCGAAATGGGTTTCGTGTGTGGGAAGTTGGAAGGTTTCGTATGGGCTGCCCGGTTCAATCCGTTGATAGAAGCCCCTAGCATTTGCTGCACGCTCCAAGGCTCGAATGGTTTGTGGCAGTTGCTGCATCTCACGCAAAACTTCAAAGTGTCTGGTCAGTGCTTCTTCAAAGTTGCTGCGAGCCTCTTCAAAGCTGTTTCCGAAGACGGCGACATAAATATCCATTGCGCTCGCATTCCACACGCCATCCTCCTGCCAAAAGCGCACCAAAATGTGCACATTGGAAACTTTCTTTTTCATCTTGAAGAGATTCATTTCTCTGCCCCCCTGCGCAATCGTCGATGGCAGAGACTCAGCCCCTGCGACAACATGCATCGAAGCTGCGCATACACATGAAGGTGTAGCACACCCCACAGTGGTATTATCGCGCAATTTGGGCTGCTTGTACGTCTACAAGCCAAGCCCCGGTTCCGTTTTGGTTACCTACTCGCCCACGATGGCGGTCATCAGGGCGTCGAAGTCCTCCAGGCCAGAGTATTCGATGACCACGCGCCCATTGCCGCGCTTGTCCTCGACGTGGACCTTCAATCCCAGCGCCCGCTGCAATCGCTCCTCCGCCTCACGCACGTTGGGATCCTGCAGCTTCTTTTTGCTCGCAGCTTCCGCCTTCTGCTTCTCTGGGTTCAGCAGCCCTTGCACATAGGTCTCGGTCTGGCGCACGGACATCGACAGCGCCGTCACCTTCGCTGCCGCCTTCAAAATTGCCTCCGGCGTCTCCAAGGCCAACAACGTGCGCGCATGGCCGAAGCTCAACACGCCCGACTCAACCCGGCCTTGCACCTCAGACGGCAACTTCAACAAACGTAAAAAGTTAGCAACCGTGGCGCGCTCTTTTCCTGTACGCTGAGCCATCTGCTCCTGCGTCATTTGGAACTCGCGCCCCAGCCGCTCATAGGCCCGCGCCTGCTCCATCGCGTTCAGGTCGGCGCGCTGCAAGTTTTCGACGATGGTCATCTCCATCGCCTGCACGTCAGAGACTTGGCGCACAATCGCCGGAACCGTCGTCTTTCCAGCTTTTTGCGAGGCCAGCCAACGCCGTTCACCCGCAATCAATTGGAAGCGGCCATTCGCCAGCGGTCGCACCAGAATCGGCTGCACCACGCCCGTGGCGGCAATGGAGCGGCTCAGGTCTTCCAATTGGGCCGGGTCCACTTTGCTGCGTGTTTGGTATGGGTTGCGGTCGATCTGGCCCACGGGAATCTCCCGCGGCTTGCCGGTTTCTTGGGCGGGTTCGCCAGCAGTCGGGCGCACGGGCGCTCCCGCCGGTCGGCCCGGCAGCAGCGACTCCAAGCCCGTGCCCAGGGCGCGGCGTTTGTTGGCGTCTTTTTCGGCTTCAGCAACTGGGGTGGGGGGTGTAACGGGCATGGAAAATCACTCCAACTCTTTTATTTTCAAATTGTTTCAACCGGCGAAGCCGATCAGGTATACGGCCAGAACTGGACTTTTTTGTCCTTGCGTTGGGTGGCTGCGGCCTTACGCTCTTTCTCGCGAGGGCTTTCGATTCCGTTGCGTTCCAGAATCTCGCGCGCCAACTCCATATAACTCTCTGCTCCGCGCGAGCGCGGGTCGTATACCTGCACCGGCTGGCCGTGACTGGGGGCCTCGGCCACGCGGATGTTCCTGGGAATCGTGCTCTTTAAGAGCTTTTCACCAAAGAAGTTGCGCAGATTCTCCGTGACCTGTTGCGCCAGATTCGTGCGCTCGTCGTACATGGTGAGCACGACGCCTTCAATGGTCAGATCGGGGTGCAATGAGTCACGCACGCGCTCCAGCGTGCTGACCAATTCACTGACACCTTCCAGCGCAAAATACTCCGCCTGCATCGGGATCAGGAGGGAATCCGTTGCCACCAAAGCATTTAACGTCAGCAGATCCAGTGCGGGTGGGCAATCCAACACGACCCAGTCATAGGCCTGGCGTGTCTCGCGCAGCGCTTCACGTAGGCGGAAAGCGCGATCCTTGGCCGGAACCAGCTCGATGTTGGCGCCAATCAGATGTTTGCTGCTGGGGATCAGGCGCAGCCCGTCCAGACCCGTATCTACGGTGGCTTCCGCTGCCGTGGACGTGCCCAGCAGCACATCATAGACGGAGGGCCGATCCGCATTGCGGTCTTGGCCCAATCCGCCGGTGGAGTTGGCCTGGGGGTCGCAGTCGATCAACAGACAGCGCAGACCCTCCAACGCAAATCCAGCGGCGAGGTTGATGGCCGTAGTGGTTTTTCCCACTCCACCTTTTTGGTTCACGACAGCAAGAATCTTGCTCATGGGCAGGCCTGTAGAGTACCGGAGGCAGACGGGGTCGGCAACGGCCATCCGCTGTGCAAGACAGGGGAGAATCTGTGGAAGAAGATATTTGCCACGGACGGGAAGGCCGCTAACTTGAGCAATCGAATGCGGTTCCGTCCAAGGACAGCGCTGCGAAAGTATTCGGTAACGGCGCGGCATCCGTGGAAAACTTTTTGATTTTTTTGTAAAGCGAGGCGGGATTCAGGGGAAGTAGTGGTGTTCCACGTGGAACAAGACCGGGGATCAAGGGAGTCCGAGTGGGGCAGGTTTCTGGCCGGGCGCAGATCTGTTCCACGTGGAACACTCTAGTTTGCGGCGGCTGATTTTTGCCCCAGCAAGACCACGCGCTGCTTTGAGCCGGGGAGCACATCCGGTGTCTTCCAATCGAAATTCGGAAGCAGGGCACACACCCTGGCCCGCCGTTCCTCCGTCGTCAGCACGGCGCACCAGCCGCCCGCCCGCACCCGGAGCGAAGCTTCCGCCAAAGCCAATTCCATCTTGTCCACGGCCCGTAGACTCACCACATCCCACTGCTTGGCCCGCGGCAAGTCCTCGACACGCCCCGCGTGGACTTCAGCCTGTTGCAAATCGAGTACCCGCAGTGCCTCCCGCAAAAACGAGGCTTTTTTGCTCTGGGATTCGGCCAAGGTGACCGTTATCTCTGGCCGCAGCAGTAGGATGGGAATCCCCGGCAATCCCGCTCCAGAGCCGAAATCCAGCAAAGTTGTCGCTCCTAGTGGCAGGAGCTGCCCACAGCGCAGGCTTTCGGCGATATGCACGTGGGCCAGCTCTTCCATGTTGCGCACAGCAGTTAGGTTCATCCGCTGATTCCAGCGCTGGAGCAACTCCAAATACGCCGCCAGCCGTTCCCACAGGTTGTCGGGCAGCTTCGCATCCCGCAAAAGCATTGGCCCGGCCAGCGAGGCAATTTCGTTCGCGGTGGGCGTGGAGAGATTGGCAGAAGGCTTGGGCATGGAGTTGGGGTAAGCTTTCTATCCGAGGGATGCCCGCACAACGCGGGGCTGCCAGGCCGAGGCAACTAGCAGAAAAGAATCGAAGATGGCCCGCGAAGCGGCGCTGGTCTCTTGCGTGCGTTCCGGGTGCCACTGCAGGCCGAGGATGAAGTGTCCGCCTTCTTCGCCGGGCGCAGGGATGCCTTCGACGGCCTCGACAACGCCATCCTGCGGGCAGCGCGCCACCACGCGCAGACCATCGCCCACGATGCCGATAGCCTGATGATGGCTGGAGTTGACCGGCAACCGCACCCCTTCGCCGTGGGCTTGCAGTTCACCGCTGTCGGCCAGTATCCTGGCCAAGCGCGACTCTGGCGCCAAGGCGACTGAATGCGCCACGGCGACGCTGCGGCCTGCCGTATGGTTTACAGGGACGGGCAGCAAATTCTGCACCAGAGTTCCAGTTCTCCACACGTTTAACGACTGCATTCCGTAGCAGATACACAACAGCGGCTTGTGCAGATTGTGGGCATCCTGCAACAAAAGCTCGTCCACATTCTCGCGGGCTGGGTCCGCAGCCGCCGTGGTCGGCTCTGGGTCAGCTCCATACTTGCTGGGGTTCAAATCCGCAGGGCTGCCGGGCAGTAGAATGCCTTGGCATTGGTTGGCCAGCCGCACAATTTCCTTTGAGTCCAAGGTGCAGGCAATCTCGACCGGCTCGCCTCCGGCGCGACGCACGGCTTCGGCATACTGCGCCCAAGCGCGCCTGTTGTACTCCGGGTCTGTACTGGTGGGCAGCGGAATGGCGATGCGCGGCGGCATAAAGCTATCGTAGCAGCAGAAATTCTGGGGAGAAAACCTTATTCCATCGGTGCGGAGTACTTCGTGTACATGCGCACGATCTCGTCGTGGATGCGTTGCGTCAGGGCGTCAGCGCTCTTCGATGTGTACGCGCCCGGATCGATCGGGCTGCCCACCACCAAGTAGAGCGGGCGCGGGCGCAGATGATACACGTGCATCGGCATCAGCTCATATGTGCCAACCAGCGCCATGGGAACCACTGGCACACGAGCGCGAATGGCCATAAAGGCGACGCCGCTCAAAAAATTCTGTGTCGTGCCATTCGGAGATCGTCCACCCTCTGGGAAGATGACCAGCGGCATCCCTTGCTGGAGCGCCTGCACGCCGCGATTCAGGCTCTGCACGCTGGCGCGAACGTGGCTGCTGTCAACGGGAATCTGGCCCGAGCGGCGCAAGTACCAGCCGATAAACGGAATCTTGAAGAGGTCGTGCCGGGCCAGTATGCGGAACTGGAATGGCAGCTTGCTGAAGACAACGGGCGTGTCCATGTACGACAGGTGGTTGCATGCGAAGATGGCAGCCTGCCCCGGACCCAGCTTCTCTTGCAGATGTTCTGCACCCACCACTTGCACAGGAGACAGGCTGATGTGCAGCACCACGCCGGCCCAGGAGCGGGCGATGCGATGTTGCCAGCGTCCGGATTTGTCAAAGAGCGATGCCGCCAGTGCGACGGTGCCAAAGGCCACCGTCGCCAGACCAAAGAGCGGAGCTAGCAGCAGATAGCTACGCCAGCGCACCCAGCGTGAGGAGGGTCGCTCCGAGGTAGCGTCGACAATATCTTGTTTATTCTCTAACACTTAGATTCAGAATCCCCGTGGGCTTGCTGCATGAGCCAGCGGCGCACCGGCCCGGCCAGATAGATCGAGCCTGCGCAGACGACCAATCCTGCAGGAGGGGTTTGCCGCAGGGCAATTTCGACGGCCTGCTCGGCATCCTCTGCCGCGGATGCGGGCACGCTGACGGCAGCGGCTGCGGCCAGTAAATCCTGTACGTGGCTGCTGCGGGGCGAGGCTAGCGCCGTGACCACAACCTGGTCAAAGATCGGGAAGAGGATCTGCGCCATCTCCGTATAGGCTTTGTCCATCATGCAGCCAAAGACGAGCGTGCGCGGGCCTGAAGGGGCACGTTGGCTCAAAGCCGAGCGCAGGGTCCACGCGCCAGCAGGATTGTGCGACACGTCCAGCAAAACATCTGCGCGATCTGCGCCTAGGTGAAAGCGCTCCAGCCGTGCCGGCCACCGCGTGGCAGCCACACCGGCGGCAATCGTTGCCGCAGAGATTTTTCGATACTCCGCGCGCTGGCGCAGCTCGACTGCGGCGGCAATGGCCAGGGCAGTGTTGCGTTGCTGGTGACTGCCTGGCAATGGCAATTGCAACTGCACCTGCTCCCCCAGCACGGCGATGGTGTAGGCCGCGTCGGGCGCGGGGCCCGGGGTTTGTTGGGGCAGATAGCTGGCGGCGTTGACGCCGGTCACGTCGAGAGCCACAGCCGCCTCGCCTAGGGCCTGATTCACTTCAGGATGCTGCGGAAGCGTGACCAGAACACCGTTGCTGCGCAGAATGCCAGCCTTTTCCCGCGCAATTTCCCCCAGCGTGGAGCCAAGCCACTCTGTGTGGTCCAGCGAGATGTCGGTGATAACGGAGAGCAGCGGTTCCACAATGTTGGTTGCATCCAAGCGACCGCCCAGGCCCACCTCCAGTACAGCAATGTCGAGGTCGGCCTCAGCAAAATACAAAAAAGCCAGCGCGGTGACCGTCTCAAAAAAACTTGGCGCTTGTGGCAGGGTTCCCTGTTGCAGCAGGCGCGCTCCGGCCTCGTCCACGCGGAAATACAGGCGAGCAAAATCGTCGTCACTGATCTCGCGGCCGTGGACTTGGATGCGTTCATTCACTCGCACCAAGTGCGGCGAGGTGTACAAGCCAACACGGTAGCCCGAGGCGCGCAAAATGCTGGCCAGCGTGGCGGCGGTGGAGCCTTTGCCGTTGGTGCCTGCAATCAACAGGCTGCGGAATTTTTTCTCTGGATGGTCGAGCGCGGCCATCAGTTGCCGCATCTGCTCCAAGTCGAACTTGCGCCGGGGGTGCGGAGTGCTGGCTGCAGCGCCCGGCTGTGGGTTGGCGACAGTGGCCAGCTCATGGCCCAAGGCATACAGGCGCTCCATGGCTGCGGCGTAGGACATGGCTTGATTGTAGTGGATGAATCCCGCGTCGCAATGGATAGAGTCGGCTGTCAATTGCCAGGTCAATCTGCGCAGCTATTCTGGGCAAGCGCAACACAGCGCAGGGGCGGCGCCGAACCGGATCCCTGCGCTGTGTGTGCAATCGCGGCGCACGTGGCGCTGCGCTGGAGATGCAAACTACTTTTTCGGCGGAGCGATGGAATCCTTGGCGCTCTTGGCCACGCGGAACTTGACGACAGTCTTGGCCTTGATCTTGATGGCCTCGCCGGTCTGCGGATTGCGGCCCATGCGCGCCTTGCGCTCAGCTTTGACCAGGCGGCCCAGTCCGGGGACGACGAAGACGCCGTTCTTCTTGGTTTCCTTGATGGCGGTCTCCGCCAGAAGCTCCAAAAATGCCGCGACTTGTTTGTTGGTGAGTTCGAGCTTCTCGGCCATGTGGCGGACGAGTTGCGTTTTGGTCATGCCTGCTGCCATTGTGTGTTTCCTCCTGATATGTTCGATGCGTCCTTGCGGCTCGCATAGGTGCAAATTTCGAAGGGCCGCATTCAGAAAAGTCCTCCCGTTCCTGAAGGGACCCGCGCGTGAACGCTTGCATCAGCGGAACTGAATCGCCAGCATCCATGCGGGTCTGCGAAACCCCACGCCGTTTACCTTGCGGCTTTTGTACGGCTTTGTCAACCGGAAAACAGCCATTTCCACAGATTTTTTCAAGAGTTCTTCGGGTTTTGTCTGTTTATACCGATTTTTAC
>DAHUZD010000396.1 GCA_027306745.1 Acidobacteriaceae bacterium | reverse complement strand
TCAATCTGAAGGATATGATTGGCCACTATAAACGCTCCAAATTTTTGGCCGAGCAGGAGGCTGTGATCGCAGCGCACAAAGGCCTGCCCGTGGTGATTCTGAATCCAACAACACCGATTGGACCGGAAGATGCCAAGCCTACGCCGACGGGTCGCATAGTCGTGGATTTTTTGCAGCGTAAATTTCCCGCTTATGTCGATACGGGCCTGAATCTGGTGGATGTGACCGCCGTGGCATCGGCGCATGTGGCCGCGTTGACGTCGGGCCGCTCCGGCGAACGGTATATATTGGGCGGAGAAAATTTAACGCTGAAGCAGATTTTGGATCGCATGGCCGCCATGACAGGCCTGCCTTCTCCCACAGCACGTGTGCCCCACGCGGTCGCCATGGGTTTTGCATTTTTTGACGAGTGGATCACCGGACGCATCTTGGGCCGCGAGCCGCGCGCCACGGTGGAGGCGGTGCGCATGGGCAAGAAGAAAATGTTTGCCTCTTCAGCCAAAGCGGAACGGGAACTGGGCTATCGCGCTTTGCCAGTGGATGAGGCTTTGCGCGCGGCGATGGATTGGTTTCGTGCGCATGGATACGCACCGAGCGCATAGGCGACAGCCATGAAGCCAAAGATTGCCATCATCGCCGCACTGCCCCGTGAGATTGCCGGGCTGGTGCGCGGTTGGAAGAATGATAGTCTTCCCAAGGAAAAAATCTTTCTTTACACACGCGGCTCCGCGGTGGTTGCTTGCGCTGGCATGGGTGCGCAACGGGCTGTGCTGGCTACACACGCAGCGTTGAAGCATAGTCCCGCTGCGCAGATATTTTCCGTGGGCTGGGCCGGTGCTCTGCGCCCTGGCCTTCGAGCCGGGGCGGTGTTGCAACCGGCGAGTGTGATCGATGCAGCGACTGG
Organism: Acidobacteriaceae bacterium; assembly: GCA_027306745.1. Taxonomy (GTDB): domain Bacteria; phylum Acidobacteriota; class Terriglobia; order Terriglobales; family Acidobacteriaceae; genus JAJZCX01. Next base: position 5,404 of record DAHUZD010000396.1, on the reverse strand, counting down.
AGAAAAATTTGTCTGCGTGCAGGGCAGCGGTATGCTGGTGACCGTGGCTCAGGTGGCAGATGGGGAACAGAAGCGTGTGCTGGCCTCGCAATACTACGCAGATTGCGTGGACATGGAGGCCGCTGCCGTGGCGCGCATTGCGGCAGAGCAGGGAATTCCATTCCGTGCGGTCAAGGCCGTCTCCGATGCTTTGGATGCGGATCTGCCTCCGCTGGCGCAGTTTACTACCGCCGATGGATGGTTCCGGGAATCGGCTTTTGCCGCGCACATTGCCATGCGCCCTGGGTTATGGCCTGCCGTATTGCGCATGGCGGCCAACTCCTCACATGCGGCGCGCAATCTTTGCCAGGCATTGCATAGTATGCTGCTGGCATACGAAGCAGAATGAAGCAGTAAAAAAAATCAATCCATTCAGGATGCAACGCAAATGGCAACGGCCTCGCCAGGACAGCAACCAGCCTTGAATACCATTCCGGCAACCATGCGTGCGGCGGTATATCGCGGCATCAACGATGTGCGCGTGGAGACGGTGCCTGTGCCTGCGATTGGCCCCGGCGAAGTGCTGGTGCGCATTTACTCCTGCGGAATTTGTGGAACCGATCTGAAGAAGATTCACACCGGTTCACACAGTGCGCCGCGCATCTTTGGCCATGAGATGGCTGGCGTCATCGCTGCTGTGGGCGCGAATGTGCGCGGCTGGCAAGTGGGCGATCGCGTGATGGCCTTTCACCACATTCCCTGTGGCGCGTGCTATTACTGCCGCAAAAAAACCTTTGCGCAGTGCGAGGTATACAAGCGTGTCGGTTGCACGGCTGGCTTTGAGCCGGCGGGCGGCGGCTTTGCCGAGTACATTCGCGTAATGGACTGGATCGTAGAACGAGGCATGATTCGCATTCCAGAGGATGTTCCCTTCGAGCAGGCGATTTGGATTGAGCCGGTGAACACGTGCTTGAAAGCAGTGCGCAATTTACAGATCGCCTCAGATGAAACCGTGTTGGTGATTGGGCAGGGACCGATTGGAATTTTGCTGGCGGCATTGGCGCAGCGCACGGGCGCGAAGGTGCTGACCTCCGACTTATTTGCTGAGCGACATCGCGTTGCCGCGGAGTTCGGCTTGCAGTACGCCATCGATGCCAGTCGTGATGATGTGATTGCCGCGGCCAAGGCGCACTCGGAGGGACGAGGAGCCGATGTGGTGATGGTGGCCGTCGCGGGAAAATCTCTGATCCGCACTGCGATGGATGCCGCACGGCCCGGCGGGCGCGTGATGCTGTTTGCGCACACGCAGCATGAGGAGGCTATCTTTGATCCGGCAGCGGTGTGCATGGATGAAAAAGCGCTGCTCGGCTCCTACAGCGCCTCGGTGGAGATACAGCAGGAGGGCGTGCAGCTTGTTTTGCAGGGCTATCACTCTGGCTTTGATCTGACGCGATTGATCTCGCATAGCTTTCCACTGGAGAAGGCGGCAGAAGCCATCGAATTTGCCTCGCAACCCAGGCCGGACTCGCTCAAAATTGCCCTGCTGCCCTGATCTGCGAAAATAGAAGCAGGACAACCATGCCGACTGCAACACATACCATGCTGGCCGCCGTTTTGTATGGCAAGGAAGACTTGCGCCTGGAACAGTTGCCAGTGCCAGAGCCGGCAGCGGGCGAAATCGTTGTGCGCGTGCGCGCGGCTTTGACATGCGGTACAGACTTGAAGGTTTACCGCCGCGGCTACCACGCGAAGATGTTGCAGCCACCAATTCCGTTTGGACATGAGCTGGCTGGTGAAGTGTTCAGCGTGGGCGCAGGCGTTCAGCAATTTCGCGTCGGGGATCGCGTGGTTGCGCTGAACTCTGCGCCGTGCGGTGCGTGCGATTTTTGCCGCTGGGGCCAAGAAAATCTCTGCGACGATCTACTCTTCAACAACGGAGCTTATGCCGAGTACATTCGCATTCCCGCGCGCATTGTGGAGAAAAACACACTGCCTGTGCCGGATGCAGTTGCGCTGGAACATGCTGCAATGACCGAGCCTCTGGCCTGCGTGTTGCACGGAATCGATGAGATCGGCATCCGGCCAGGTCGGCAGGTGGTCGTGATTGGCGCAGGCCCGATTGGGCTGATGTTCATCCACCTTGCGCACAAGATGGGCGCAGAGGTGATTGCCGTTGTCAAGCGCGCAGCGCAGGCTGAGACAGCGAAGAAGTTTGGTGCGAGACATGCAGTGGAGTCCATCACGCCAGCGGAGACGATTGCCGCCGTCCGCGCGTTCACTTCGCATGAACGCGGCGCGGATGCGGTAATCGAAGCCGTGGCGACTCCGCAAACGTGGCAGTGGGCGGTGGAGATGGTGCGCAAAGGCGGCGCGGTGAATTTTTTTGGCGGTTGTGCTGCGGGCACCACCGTGGAGCTGGATACCAATCGGCTGCACTACAATAATTTGACGCTACATGCGAGCTTTCATCATCGGCCCAGTGTGTGCAGACGTGCGTTGGAGTGGATTGCCAGCGGTGAATTGGATTGTGCAGGGTTTTTGACGGCGGGAAAACCTTTAACGGAGATTGTGTCAGTATTTTCTGGGATGATGAATCGATCGGGCAACGCGGCGGCCAATATTAAAACGGTGATGGTTCCGTAGGTGAAGATGGCAGAAAGATTGCGATGATGGCGACACAAATCAATTCGGTGGAAGCGGCGGTGCTGGCGGCAGGGTGGAGCAAGCTGCCCGCGCTGTATCGCATGCCAGAAAAAACGCCCACGTTGGCGGAGGCACTGACGTATTGCCGCGAATTGGCTGAGTCGCATTACGAAAATTTTCACGTGGCCACTTGGTTTTTGCCACAGCGTTTACGCCCGCATTTTCACAGCATCTACGCCTATTGCCGCATCTCGGACGATTTGGGCGATGAGGTGGGCGATGCTCGGCAGTCGCTGGCGCTGCTGGATTTTTGGCAGTCGGAATTGGATGCCTGCTATCGCGGCGAAACGCGCCATCCTGTTTTTGTCGCGTTGGCGGAGACGATTCGGCAGTGTGAGATTCCCAAAGAGCCATTTGCGAATTTGCTGAAGGCGTTTCAACAGGATCAAACGGTGACGCGTTATGCGACGATGCAGGATGTATACGGCTATTGCGTCAACTCCGCCAACCCCGTGGGGCAGTTGGTGCTCTACGCCTGCGGATACCGGGATGCGGAACGCTTCACGCTTTCTGACTTTACCTGTACTGCGCTGCAACTGGCCAACTTTTGGCAGGATGTGAGCGTGGATTATTTGAAAAATCGCATTTACCTTCCGCAGGAAGACATGCGCCGTTTTGGCGTGACTGAAGAGCAGATACGGGAGCGGAGATGCACTGAAGAGTTTCGCGCCCTGATGAAGTTTGAGGTTGAATACGCGCAAAAGCTCTTCGAAATGGGGCTGCCGCTGATCGGCAAGCTGGATGCGGAACTGGCTGTGGATATTGATCTATTCAGCCGCGGCGGGCAGGAGATTCTGCGTGCCATTGCGCGGAGAAATTATGACGTGCTTAGCGTGCGCCCATCCATCAGCAAGCCACGCAAACTGGCTTTGCTGATGCGTGCATTGACGAAAAAACTTTTGCCGGGGCGCACCGCGTGAGCCTATCCATTGAGCAGGCTTACTCAGCCTGCAACACGATTGCACGCCGTGAAGCGAAGAATTTTTATTATTCATTCCTCGTGCTGCCTAAACAGAAGCGGTTGGCCATGTACGCCATGTATGCATTTATGCGTCATGCGGATGACTTGGCGGATGACGAGTCGCTGCCTGTGGCCGAACGGCGCGAGAAGGCCAAGACGTGGATCACCGAGTGGAGGCGAGTGGCTTCGGGAGCGCAGACGGAGAACCCGGTCTTTATCGCTGTGCGCGACGTGCAGAAGAAATTTGAGATTCCCAGCGAGCTGCTCGACCAATTGATTCACGGCACGATGATGGATCTGATGCCGCAGGCAGCGGAAACACAGCCGTCAGCCGCATTTGTGGAAGACGCGGAGGATGCAGTCAGCGGCTATTCCTATCAGGTGTACAAGGGCTTTGATGATCTTTATCAGTACTGCTACTACGTTGCCTCGGTTGTTGGTCTGGTCTGCATTCGCATCTTTGGGTATACGGACAAGCGCGCGGAGAAATTGGCGGAAGAGACCGGCATCGCTTTTCAGTTGACGAACATTCTGCGCGACGTGCGCGAGGATGCCGAGCGGGGACGCATTTATATTCCTCTGGAGGACTTGCGCCGTTATGACGTGCGCGTGGAGCACCTGGCCTCGATGCGCGGCAATGAGTTGATGACACTGAACGCGAAGCTGCTGCTGGAGATGGAAGCGCAACGTGCGGAAAAATTCTATGCCTCTGCAGATGCATTGTTGCCGATGATCGATGCAGACAGTCGGCCAGCGTTGTGGGTGCTGGTGACGGTCTATCGCCGACTTTTGCATAAGATCATGGCGCGGCAGTACCGGGTATTTTCAGAACGAGTGAAAGTTCCGCTGCACGAAAAGATCGCAATTTTATTGCGCGGTTTATGGAAGATGGCGCGCGCACGCTGGATTTAGTTTGCGCTTAAGCCGCAGAATTTTTTTTGTTGCAAGAGTGATTGGATCCTTCCAATGGAAATTCCTACTCAAAACCCGGAGAAGCCAGCAGGCAGCCACGTTTGTGACGTGGCCGTGGTGGGCGGCGGCCTTGCGGGATTGGCCTCGGCGTGTGCATTGGCTGATGCAGGCAAACGTGTTGTGTTGTTGGAGCGTCGGCCGTATGTGGGCGGACGAGCGTCATCCTATGAACATCCAGGCACAGGCGAAGTGGTGGATAACTGCCAGCATCTGCTGCTGGGCAGTTGCACCAATCTGACCGACTTTTACAAAAGAATTGGCGTGCAGAAAAAAATTGTCTGGTTTGACCGGTTCACGTTTCTGGAGCCGGGCGGAAGGCGCAGCCAGTTGCAGCCGGGATGGTTGCCCGCACCTTTGCACAACACGCTTGGATTTCTCACGGCGCGCGCATTCAGCATGGCCGACAAGCTGGCGATCGCGCGCGTGATGCTGGCGCTGCTCGGCGGCGTGCCTGAGGACACGGGAGAAAACTTTGCTCATTGGTTGGAGCGCCACAGGCAAACGCGCGGAGCGGTTGACCGCTTTTGGCGTCCGCTGATGCACAGCGCGCTCAATGACGATCTGGACCGGCTCTCAGTGCGCTATGCAGGTTTGGTGATTCGCGCATCGTTTTTAAGTTCAGCACGCGGCGGAGCCATGGGGTTTTCCTCGCTACCGCTCAGCGAGTTGTATCACCATGCGGTGGGCTACATCGAAGCGCGTGGCGGAACCGTATTGTTGCGCACCAGCGCGGAGAGCTTTGTATGCGATGCCGCAACGCATCGGTGGACGGTGACTGCACAGGCTGCG
>DAHUZD010000391.1 GCA_027306745.1 Acidobacteriaceae bacterium | reverse complement strand
GTAGCCGCGCACGACGCACTCGACAGGAAACATTTGGGCGCGCTTGACCAGCATGGAGCGTCCGCGCAGGTCGTCGGCAAAGGGCGCCAGCTCGGCTGGGTACTGGGCGACGTTGGCGGTGAGCAGATGATTGGGCAGCAGATCGCGGAGCAGGTCAAACCAGAAAAGAGAGATTTGCGTGAGGATTTTGCCCTTGTCGGGGATGCCGGAGCCGAGCACGTGGTCGAAGGCGGAGATGCGGTCCGTGGCGACAAAGAGCAGGGCATCGCCGACAGCGTAGAGGTCGCGCACCTTGCCGCGCGCATGCAGGCGCAGCCCGGCGAAGTCCGTAGTTTGGAGTGCTGACAACAAGAGAAATGCGCCTCACAGGTTGGGAGTCAAGCGGAGCGAATCTTGATTGTCCGCCGCCGCTGGGGCTTTGTCAACGGAGGAATTGGCGGGAAATCCAGAGGATGGAGCGCACGTTGTGCGGCTGACAGGCTCTGGATTCTTCGCTGCGCTTAGAATGACACCTCGTGGTGGTTCGAATATGTCATCCCAACTGGCGTGTGGCTGGCTTAGGCGCTGACCAGCTCGCGCTGCTCGGCACGGGAGCGGTCATTTCCGCCCAGGCGTACAGAGACCACCTTCGAGACGCCCGGCTCCTGCATGGTGACGCCGAAGATGGACTCTGCCGACTGCATCATGCGCTTGCTGTGGGTGATGACGATGAAGTGCGTCTTGTCGCTGAGGCCCTTGAGCATGCCCGCCAGACGGCCCACATTGGCCTCGTCAAGCGGCGAGTCCACTTCGTCGAGCAGGCAGAAGGGGCTGGGCTGGAACTGGAAGATGCCCATGAGCAGGGAAAGCGCGGTGAGGGCTTTTTCTCCGCCTGAGAGCAGTAGGACATTTTGCAATTTTTTCCCCGGCGGTGAGGCGACGATGTCGATGCCGCTTTCCGCCGTATTCTCCTCGTCGGTGAGGCGCATGAAGGCCTGGCCGCCGCCGAAGAGGCGCGAGAAGGTGGCGCTGAAGTTTTCGTTGATGCGCGCGAAGGCTTCTTCAAACTTCGTGTGCGTAATGCCTTCGATCTCGCGGATGCTGTTCTGCGTGTTGTCGATGGAATCGAGCAGGTCTTTGCGCTGCGTCTCCAAAAATTCGTGGCGCTGCGCGGCCTCCTGATACTCTTCGAGGGCCATCATGTTGACCGGTCCCATGGACTCCAGCTTTTGCTTCAGCTCGCGACAGGCTTCGTCCTCGGCGGCCAGGGGTTCGGCCTCCAGGCGCGGGAAGGAATCATCCACGCGCAGATCGGCAGCGGCGATGCTGAGTTCTTGCAGGCAGGTCTCTTCCAGGTGCGTTAGGTCCGAGGAGAGACGAGCGGCGTGGGCGGCGACATTGCTGCGCTGGTCGCGCTGTGCATCGGCCTCGGTGCGCAGCAGGCGGAGCTGATGCTCCAGTTGCGCGCTTTGCTGGCGCAGGGCGGTGAGTTCTTCGGCTAGAGTGGCGGCCTGTTGGCGGGCCTCGGTGCGCGTGGCTTCCAGCTCAACGCGGCGCTGCTCCAGCCGCTGGGCTTCTTGTGCGCGCTGGATGCGCTCGGCCTCGCCTGCGGCCAACTGTTGCTCCAACTGGCGCTGGCGCTGTTCCAGGTCAGAGTACATACGTTCCAGCCGCTCGGTGGTTGCGGCGGCTCCGCGGCGGCGCTCTTCCAAGCCAGCCAGATGAGCGGTGGCCTCGGCCAGTTCCGCTTGCGCCGTTTCGCGGGCCATGCGGAGCGCCTCAACGGCGGCCTGCGCCTCGGTCAGTTTTTGCTCGGCGCTTCTGTGTTCAGCTTCCAGCTTCGCAATCTGCTCGCGGCGCTGCGCGATCCACTCGGACTTTTCCGATTGCGCCTGCTTGTTGCGCTCTGATTGCAAGGTGCAATCTTGCATGCGGCGATCGAGGCGTGCGGTTTCCGCCTCCAACTGGCGCAGGGCTGCGCCGGTATTGGCTGACTCCTGCTCCATTTTGCGTCGCGCATCGGATTGCACTTCAATCTGTCGGCCCAGATAGGCCAGCGTGTGCGCCAGGCTGGCGGTATGCGTTTCAGCCTGGGCGAGTTTTTCCTCGGTCAGCGCCAAGGTCTGCTGGGCCTCGCGCAGCTCGCGTTTCAAGGCCAGCGGGCCTTCCACGCTGGGTTTGCCACCGGTGACGGTGACGTTGTGGAAGCACTCGCCGGTGGGCGACAGAAAGAATGCCTGCGGATTTTCGAGAGCCAGGGTGCGTGCTGATTCTGAATCGGGCGCGACGTAGCCATCGCGCAGCTTGGGCAGAATGACTTCCAGCGATTGGCCAAAGCCGTTGAGGACACGAATGCAATCCTTGAGACGCACGACGCCCTGGCGCGGCGTAGTCAGCGGCGGCGGAGCTATCGGCGCGAAGGAGAAGCGCGCCTGCGAGTCGTCAGGATGCACGAGAAATGTGGCGCGGCCATCCACGTCGGCCTTGAGCAAGCGCATGCCTTCCTGCGCTGCATCCCAGCTTTTGACGACGATGTAGTTCAGCTCTTCGCGGAGAAATTCGTCAATGACGGCTTCATACTGATCGGCGACCTCAAGAAAGTCCGCCAGAATGCCGACGGGAGCCAGACCGCCTTCGAGAGTTTTGGAGCGCAGCAGATTGCGCACGGTATCGGTGGAGTAGCTGTGGCCCTGGATCAGCGCTTCGAGCGAATTGCGGCGGCCCAGCAGGGAAGCGTGCTCGGCGCGAAGCTGATCGACGGTGCGGCGGGCCGTGGTCTCCTCGGCGCGTTTGGCTTCCAGCGTAGCGCGCAGGGTTTGCAGATCGGCTTCGATCTGCCGCAGCGATTCCGTGGCACTGCCAAAGCTGAGCGAGACCTGGCCATGTTCAACGCCGAGGCGTTCTTGATCGGAGGCCAGCGATTGCCGCTCGGCCTGCAAGCGCTCGGCCTCACGTTGCAAGCCTTCCAGCGAGGTTTCTCCCTGCAGAATCTGCTGGCGGACCTGATGCGCCTGATTCATCCAATGCAGCATCTGGCTGCGCAGGGTTTCGATGCCTTGCTCGGCGGAGGAGAGATTGCCGGAGGCCTGTTGCGCGGCGGATTGGCGGGTTTGCGTGGCGCGGCGGGCCTCATCGACGGCCTGCTGTGCCTGCGCCAGAAAGCTACGGTGCTGGTCGCGTTCAGCGGCCATGCTGTCCAGTTGGGTGCGCACCTGCTCCAGCTCCGCCTGCGCGGAGTTGATGCGAATGACCAGCTCTGCGGCGCGCTCTTCGTTGGATTGCAACTGTGTCAACGTGCGCTCCAGCTCGACGGTAGCGGCGTTGGCGCGGGACTGGGCTTCGCGGGACTGGTTCTCCAGCGTGTAGCCGTGCTGGACGGCCTGTTGCTGCTGCTGGTCGAGCGTGTCAATCTGCGCGCCCAGCTCTTCGACGCGCGCGGTCAGCGCGGTGAGTTGCTCGGCCAGCGTGGCCGACTCCGCATCCATTACCGAAAGGCGCGTGGCGATGACCACCCGCAGGCGCTGTTGCAGGTCTTGCCGCAGCGCGCCATACCGCTCAGCCTTGGCGGCCTGGCGTTTGAGCGAGTTCATCTGCCGGGTGACTTCGTCGAAAATGTCATTGACGCGGGCCAGATTTTGTTTGGCCTGTTCCAGGCGCAGTTCCGCCAGACGCTTTTTGGTTTTGAAGCGGGTGATGCCCGCGGCCTCCTCAATGATGGCGCGGCGGTCGTGCGGTTTGCTGCTGAGCAACTGGCCCACGCGCTCCTGCTCAATGATGGCGTAGGAGTCTGGCCCCAGACCCGTGCCCATAAAAATGTCTTGAATGTCGCGCAGGCGGCAGAGCTTGCCGTTGAGCAAATACTCGCTGTTGCCGGTGCGGAAGAGGCGGCGCGTGATGACGATTTCACCTGCACGGGCGGGCGTACGCTGAAATTTGCGGCGGCGAATCTTGAGCACGACGGAGGGTTGGCCGGGCTGTGCGGCGGATTCAACTTCACTGGCTTCGGCGTGGTCAGGCGCGGCTTCGCCGTCTTCTTCAGTGACGGCACCGGGTTGCAGCTCGGCGATGGTCTCATCGGTCTCCTGGGCTGCGCGAGCGCGAACCGAGGCCTCATCCCAATCTTCGGACTGGGAGCCGGTCTCGTCGTCCGGGGAAGCCTCTGGGGTGTAGACCTCAGGGTCAATGAAGGTGAGCGCCACTTCGGCCATGCCGGTGGGCTTGCGCTCACGCGTGCCGGCGAAGATGACATCCTCCATCTTGATGCCGCGCAGGCTCTTGGCCGACTGCTCGCCCAGCACCCAACTGACGGCGTCGGAGATGTTGGACTTGCCGCAGCCGTTGGGGCCGACAATGGCCGTCAGGCCTGTGGAGCTGTCGCCTTCAAGTGCGATCTCTGTTCGGTCGCAAAAGGACTTGAATCCGAGGATGTGAATGCGCTTCAGTTGCAGCAAGGCGTAGGCCCCCCTCCCGCGCTCAGGCGTGAGCGAACTTGGCTTCACTCTAGCCCTTGGGCGTGGGGAGGGTCAACACTGGGAACGCTATATCTTGTGGATAAGGCGTACGAAACCCAATCTGTGGCGTAGGACCGATTTGGGATGGGATTTCTGGGCGAAAAGGGAGGGGGAAATCTCCATCGTCCGGCTTAGCTTTTCAGCGTGGGGCGGATGAGAATCTCGCTGACAAAGGATGCGTCGGACTGTGTGAGGAGCATGGCGACGACGTGGGCGATGTCCTGTGGTGAGAGAGCGCCCAAGGAAGACTTTTGGGAGCTGAGGCCGCTGCCAAACTCGGTGTGCGTGCTGCCGGGGCAGATGAGCGAGACGCGGATGCGGTGCGGGCGCAGCTCCTCCGCGACGGAGTACATGAGGCCGTTGAGGCCCCATTTGGAGGCGGCATAGGCGGCAGCGCCAGGCAGGGGATTCTTGCCAGCCAAAGAGGAGATGTTGATGATGTGTCCGCCTCCGGCGGAGATCATGGCTGGAGTGAAGGCGCGCAGCAGCAGGTAGGGCGCACGCAGGTTGAGGGCCATCATCTGCTCCCAATCTTCGAGAGGGAGCATGTGCAAGGGCTTTGAGAAAAGGCCCAGGCCTGCGTTGTTGATGAGCACGTCGCAACGCGAGTGGCGGCCCAGAACCTCGGCGGCAAGGGACTGGATTTGCTCTGGACGGGTGAGGTCGCAGGGGAAAACATCTGCGGAGCCGCCCTGGGACTGCACCTGCCTGGCGACATCGCGCAGCTTGTCAGTATCGCGGCCTGTGAGAACCAAGTGATGGGGCGCACAGGCCAGGCGATGGGCAATGGCCGCGCCGATGCCACGGCTGGCGCCGGTGAGAACAATGATCCTTTGGGTGGAGGCGGATGGCTGAGCGGACATCAATATCTCCTGAGCCTGCTTGGCTTGAGCTGCAGATTAGAGCAACCGCAGGATGCAGGTATTTCATCGTATACCGTGCTGATTCGATTTTCTTTTGGAATTGCCCTTGTCAGAGTGCGGGTCAGTTTTTATAATCCGCAACAACAACGTATTTGCGAAGACTTTACAGGTTAGAGCGGCGCAGGCTGTTCAGGGTTGCGCAGCCAGCAAAGCCTGGAACCCCAAAAAACGCATTCCGTTGGTAGACGCACCACGATCCTGATTGGTACATTCATTCGCGAGGAGTGATGGAATGAAGAAGATCTTTTCTATACCGGTGCTGGCAGCCGCCACCATCGGATTGAGCGCGGCACCGGCTCTTTGGGCGCAGGGCAATACGATCACCATCAAAAGCCCCGCGGAGTACAACGCCTACGCCGCAGCCGTGGGACAAGCCACACCGCAGGCACAGGAAGCCGCCATGGAGCAGTTTCTGCAGATGTATCCGCAGAGCGTGGTTCGCGCCGATATTCTGCAACGCCTGATGGGCGACTATCAGCAGACGAACAACATTGACAAGGTGCTGGATTCAGCCAAACGCCTGTTGCAGGTGGACCCAACCAACATGCGCGCGCTGGCCTTTGCCACATATTTGTTGCGCACGCAGGCCGGACAAAAGTCCAACCCAGCCGATGCACAACCGCTATACAGCCAGGCTGCTCAATATGCCGAGCAGGGATTGAACGCCAATGGAAGCACGCCGGGATTTGCGCAGATGAAGGCAACGGTGTCGCCGATTTTCTACGGTGCCATCGCGGCAGCGGATCTGAACAAGAAGGACTATGCGGGCGCCATCCGGTACTTTCACTCTGAGCTGAAGGCCATGCCGGCAGCGCAGACCACGCAGGGGGCCGGACTGCAAGACACCTATCAGTTGGGCAACGCGTATCTGCAGGAGACGCCGCAAGACCAGATCAACGCCATTTGGTACCTGTCCCGTGCCGCGGCCTATGCGCCAGAGCCATTCCACAGCCAGATTCAGAAGGCAGCCGAATACTGGTACAAAAAGTATCATGGTGGTCTGGATGGCTTTGATCAAGTCCAGGCAGCCGCCAAGGCCTCCCTGGACCCAGCGGTTGGCTTTACGATTCAGCCTGCGCCGCCGCCGCCGTCACCCCAGGAACTGGCTGCGCAGACGGTGGCCAGCACGCCTGACCTGAGCACGCTGGCCTTGGCGGACAAGGAATTCATCTTGGCCAATGGCAAACCGGAG
>DAHUZD010000378.1 GCA_027306745.1 Acidobacteriaceae bacterium | reverse complement strand
AACGTGACGACGCCGGAAAACCTACGCAATGCAGTTCTGGCCGTCGATCAGTATTCCGACGTGCTCAAGAAGAACCCCAACGACCTGACCAGCCTGAAGGGCATCGCGCAAATCTACTTCAATATTGGTCAGTTTGAGCAGGCCAAGGATTACCAACTGAAGGTAATTGCCGCCGACCCGAAAAATGCCGAGGCGTACTATACCATCGGCGTGATCGATTGGACGCTGTCCTACAAGAATGCCACCGCAGTTCATCGTGCGCTGAACGTTCAAGACAACGGTGACGCCATCAAGGACAAGACCACGTGTGAATCTCTCCAGGCGCAGAATGGTCCCCTGGTGCAAGAGGGCATGAACTATTTGATGCAGGCCGTGCAGATTCGCCCCAACTATGACGACGCCATGGCTTACATCAACCTAATGTATCGCCGCAAGGCGGAGATTGAGTGCGGAGATGATGCAGCTCGTCTCGCCGATTTGGACCAGGCCAACCAGTGGGCACAAAAGTCCATGAGCACGCGCAAGGCCAACGAAGCCAAAAAGAATGCACAGACTCCGGGCGGAATTGTTCTGGATCAGAAGTAAAAATCAACAGTCGAGTGCAGAGCATTGCACGAAACTCAAAAAGGCCTCCGCTTGCGGAGGCCTTTTGCATGGGGAAATTAGCGAGAGTCCTTTCGCTTCAAGCATGAACATTCTTGGGGAAGAGATCGACTCTCCCACCCTCGCCGCAAACGAGCGCGGCTGGGGTGAGGCGCCGCAGGATTTGTTCACACTAGATTTGAAAATGATCTAGTTAATACGAGCGGAGAAACAGACCGCTGATGCGGTCATGCCAGCACAGGCCATCTTCATCCAGCGCGGCCCAAAGAAAACCTAACCCCAGCGGCAACGCAGAGACACACCAAGCCGGGATGCGGCGCAACAGCATGGCGTGTGTCGGATTGCTATCCTCCAGCGTGCAGAAGGCGATCCGCGCATAGCGCATACCCGGCGTTGCGTAGCCCAACGAAAAAAACATGCCTTGGTAGAGCAGCCACAGCGCTCCATAAATGACGGAGCCTGCGCCCCAAGCCAGATGGCCGGTGGGCAGTTGGGGGGATGTCAGCGCAAAGACAAATAGGAATAAAAAAAATGCGCCAGTCACCAAGGTGAAATCCACTGCCAAGGCCATGGCGCGGTTGCCGGCTGAAGCCACAGGCAGAGGAGCCACCGCCAGAGCCGCTGGATATTCCTCAAATGCGTTGGGCTGGGCCTGTGCATCCAGATAAATGGCATCCTGCAAACCCGGCGCGGGTGCGTCAAATTGCAAATCTGAGCGCGGGTCTATTTGCGGCATTTCTGGCTGCGCCGCCGCTGGACTGGCAGCAGTTGCAGTATCGACTTCAAAAATTCGCAATTGGACCTGTGCGGCCAGCCCGGCGGATTCATCCAGCGACTTTGCGCGCTCCGTCAAGCGAGGGCGCGCGCGACGTGCCGCCACAATCTCGCGCGGAAATGGAATCAAGTTGGCTGGAAGCGCCTGCTGCGGAATGACCATCGATTCGGCAAACACATCCTCAACCGCAGGATTCTCAAGTGTAATTTCCTGCTGAGTCGTTGAAGTTGAGTCGGGCAGCGAGACGTTGCTGTGGCCATCGTCAGCGGTGGCTGGCTGCTCAAATACAGGCGCATAGTTCTGCTGCGAATATACCGGCTCTGCTGTGAACTGCGTCGATTGCGCAACTTCTAGCGCTGGCGTGGTTGAATCATCCTGTGTCTGCGTCCGCGCTTCGCTAAAGAGTGGGGCCTCAGCATACCGCGCAGCTACTGCTGCGGCGATGCGCGCCGCGCGCGCAGAACGCTCCGCATCGGCTACGGGCTGGGCAGGGCTGCGCACATCGACCACATGCGCCGTTTGCTGCTGGCGTGCACGCCGTTCTGCAACCCGGCTGGCGACCTCTTGCTTCCAGTTGGCAGACGTCTGCGTCTCTTCCTCAAAGGGAAGTGGAGCCGTGGCCGAAGCTGAAGAGTTGGAACGCATGAATACGCGGCGAAAAATACCCGCTCATTTTTTTATCGCAGAATGCGCGAAAAAACGCCAGAGAAAAATGCACAATTTTTGCAGCAACTCCTACCAGCCACGTGTCAGGCCATATGCGGCGGCAAATTGAATCGACTCAGCAGGCGCGCAAACTGCGCCCTCATCGCAAACGGTACACTAGCAACATCGCAAGTATGCGGGCCATTTTGTGGAGTCACTACGCGCAGCTGCCCGTGCTATGGCTGACCATGGCGCTGGCTACCGGACAGGGCCAAGCCCTGCCCAACGCGCCTGTGCCCGCCAATGCTGGCAGTGATGTTGCGCAAGAGATTCCATTTGCGCAGGCAGTTGCCAGCGCTCCAGCGGGAGTTCCCGTCACCATGCATGCGCAGGAGCAGGAGAAGCAGGGCGACCAGTACGTGCTGCGCGGCCAAGCGGAAATTCACTACAAAGACTACGTGCTGCGCGCCGACACGATCACCTACAACGTGGCCACAGGTCAGGCTGAAGCGCAGGGGCATGTGCAACTGGATGGCGGCCCCGATCAGGAGAACATCACCGCAGAAGATGCAACGCTGAATCTGAATGCACAGACCGGACGCTTCGATATGGTTGTTGGCTCGGTGGGCGTACTGCGCGGCGCTGCTGATCACGAGGTCTACACCACGCCCAATCCGTTTTTGATTCGCGGAAAGCTTTTGGTGAAGACCGGGCCGGAATCCTACGCACTTTACGGCGGCAGCATGACATCCTGCCGCATTCCGAAGCCGCACTGGAGCATTCTTGCTCCGCACATTGCACTGGAGAACGGCAAGGCCACGGCGTGGAACAGCCACTTTGATCTGCTCGGCCTGCCCATTCTCTACCTGCCCTACGTTTCGCACTCCGTCGATTCCAGCGGCAGACAATCCGGTCTGCTGATTCCCGTCCTCAGCACTTCCAGCATCAAGGGTATGATCGTTGGCGACTTCTATTATTGGGTGATCGATCGCAGCTCTGACCTGATGCTGGGCGTGCAGTATTACTCGATGCGCGGCTGGGAGCAGAGTGCGGAATACCGCTATAAAGGCCGGGGCAACGACTTTTTGCATGGTTATTACGACGGCCTGGAAGATCGCGGCTACGGCCCGCAACATGTCAATCAGGGCGGGCAGGATACGATCGTGACCGGACGGCGCGATCTGGACACAAGCATGCGTGCAGTTGTGGACGCGGAGTATCTCAGCTCGTATGTTTACCGGCAGGTTTTCGCGGAAAACTTTGCGCTGGCCATCTCGTCGGAGGTAAAGTCCTGGGCCTTCCTGACGCACCAGTCGCATGGCACATCCGCCAGTTTGGAGCTGGAGCGATACCAGAATTTCCTGAGTGACACCCCGGGTGATGAAGTGCGCATTCTGCATCTTCCAAACTTGGAGCTGGACACGGCAGACCAGCCATTCGGCAACACAAGACTCATGGGTGGCGGCGAAACTTCGTTTGGAATACTCGAACGCTCCGCGCCCGGCACAGGCAACAAGCAGAATGCTGACCGCGCCGATTTCTATCCGCACCTGTCCATGCCCTTGGTAAAAAATGGCTGGTTGCTCCGCCCGGAATTAGCGCTGCGGGAAACCGCATACTCGAACAGCCAGATACCTGGCTCAACAACGCCTACACAGCAAAACACGGGGGTCCAGCGCACGGCGATTGAGGCTGGCGCTGAGTTGCGCACGCCAGTACTGGAGCGGGATTTCAACTCCAAGTTTCTGGAGCACCATTTCGGCGTGGCTTTGCGGCACACCATCGCGCCCGAAGCCGAGTATCGCTACGTGGCGGGCGTAAACAACTTCAACAACATTGAACACTTCGATGCGCGCGATCTGTACAGCGACACCAATGAAATGGAGTACGGATTGACGCAGCGTCTGTTCACGCGGGCCTTGCGCGCGCATCCCTGCAAGCCGGATGAAATGGCCGTGGAGTATGCAAATGCGAAGGCCGGTGCGGGCGCGACGCAGAAGAAAGGCCAGAGCGTGAATCTGGACACGCCCACTCCGACCTGTGAAGGAGATACGCAGGAGTGGCTGAGCTGGTTTGTAGGACAAAAATATTTTTTTGATCCAACCTTTGGCGGTGCTGTGATTTCAGGCCGTCGCAATATTTTTACCAGCACGTTAGACTTCAGCTCCATTGCCTACGTCACTTCTCCTCGGCACACCTCGCCAGTGGTCTCGCAGTTGCGTATGCGCAGCACGGAGAATACCGACATCGAATGGGACTTGGAATATGACGTGAAGGCGGGGCGCGTGGCGGCGAGCAATGCTTTTGCCAACTACAAGCATGGAAATTTCTTCAGCAGTGTGGGGCACGCATTGATGAATGCCCCAGCGGAAAGCATCGCCGCGGCGGGGCAACCGGTTTCTGTAACGAACTATAACCAGTTGCAGGTGCTGCTCGGCTACGGCGCCAGCACCAAGCCCGGACTGAGCGCCGCAGGGGATGGCGGCCTCGACGTGAACTTGCACTCGCTAGAGTATGCTGGCGCGCAGGTCAGCTACAACTTCAATTGTTGCGGCATCAGTGTGGAGTACAGAAAGTTCGCGCTGGGGCAGGTGCGCAATGAAAATATCTGGAGCTATGGACTGACGCTGACCGGCGTGGCCACGGCTGGAAATTTGAAGCGGGCTGAACGGCTCTTTTAACTAAGGATCAACTCTCCACGCGGCACAGCAAAAATTTCAAATAATGTGTTTCCGGGATCGTCAGAATATGCGGATGATCCAATGCTGCTCCGCGTGTTTCAATTACGCGGACGCGCCGCCCTGCATCGGACGCCGCCGCGGCAACAGCCGACGTGAAGTCTACAAGCGAGACGTGATGCGAACATGAGCAGGTGACCAGCGTTCCTCCCGGCTCCAACATCTTGAGTGCGCGCAGGTTCATTTCCTTGTAGCCGCGCAGTGCGCTTTCTGCCGCACGTTTTGATTTGGCAAAGGCAGGCGGGTCGAGCACGATCGTGCCAAAACGCTGCCCTGCATCGCTCCAGTCGCGCAACAGATCAAATGCATTGGCTTCGATCCACTCC
>DAHUZD010000370.1 GCA_027306745.1 Acidobacteriaceae bacterium | reverse complement strand
TCCATGTCGATTGCAGGCGTAGTCTGCGCAAAATATCTTCATGCGCGCTCTGTGTGTTGTCAGCGCCAAGCAAGCCGGAAAATTCCGCTTGCATGGCGCGCAGCAAAGCCGCCAGGATCGCCGTGCGGGACCATTCCTGGCCGCTGGCGATGCGTAGCGATGTGGCCAGCGATTGCAACTCCGGTGGAAACCCTGCTTGGTTGATGTTGATGCCGATGCCAATGACGGCGTGGCGGACGTGGGCGCTACTAGCGCTCAGCTCCGTTAGGATGCCGCAGAATTTTCTTTTGCCAAGCAGCAGATCGTTGGGCCAGCGGATGTCGGCATGCAGAGCCGTCACAGACTTTACAGCGCTGGCGACGGCCAGTCCGGTGGCCAACGAGAACCAGAGTGCGTCTGGGGCAGAGAGCGTGGTATGTGGGCGCAGCAAAAGGCTGCAATAGAGGCCTGCGCCGGGAGCCGAGTGCCACGTGTGCGCGCCACGACCCCGCCCGGCGCTTTGCGCATCGGCAATATAGACCGTGCCATGCTCCGCGCCGCTGGCCGCTTCACGCATGGCTTGCAGGTTCGTAGAGTCAATCTCTGGAAAGTGGCGCAGCTTGCCTGCGAAGAAGGTTCCTGTGAGTGCGCCTGCCAGTTCGGCTGTTGTTTCCATGCGTTCGGACCGGTTCAATAAATATCCGCGGTGATACGCAGGCTGATGTCAACCGCAGGGACGGAATGCGTGAGCGCGCCGACGGAGATGAAGTCCGCGCCGGTCTTGGCGTAGGAGCGAACAGTGTCCAGCGTCATGCCACCGGAGGCTTCCAGTGGAATTTTTTCGTTGTGCTTGCGTGCAAGACGAACGGCATCGCGCACGCCTGCAGGCGTCATATTGTCGAGCAGCAAAGAGTCCGCGCCGCCGTCGAGGGCCTGCTGCAACTCTTGCAGCGTGCGCACCTCAACCTGAATTTTCTGCCCCGGCTTGCGGCGCGCTAAGGCGCGTTCCAGCACTGGGGTGAGTCCGCCGCCGAGCGCGATGTGATTATTTTTAATGAGCACGCCATCGGCCAAGTCCATGCGGTGATTGGTACCTCCACCGCAGGTGACTGCGTATTTGTCGAGTGCGCGCAGGCCGGGCGCTGTCTTGCGCGTGTCGAGGATGGTTGCGCCGGTGCCCGCGACGGCATCCACATACTGGCGTGTCAGCGTGGCGATGCCGCACATGCGCTGGAGCAGGTTGAGGATCACTCGCTCGCAGGCAAGGATGGAGCGTGCATTGTGGCGAATGATGGCGGCCACCTGCCCCTTGCGCAGATGCACGCCGTCAAAGATTTCCGGGTGCGAGATCACCTCAAACCGCCGCGCGGGTTTGCTGGAGTCCAGTTGCGCAAAAACTTGAAAGACGCGCGGGATGAGGCCGAGGCCGGCCAGTACGCAATCCTGCTTGGCCAGAACGGAGGCGGAGGCGAGCAGCTCCGGATCAATGGTCAACGCCGTGGTCGCGTCGGCGGTGGCACGGTCTTCGAGCAGCGCCTGCTCCAAAATGGTGGTGACGCGCTTGCTTTTCCAGTCCATAACGTTTGCTCTTCTTTTGGTTCGCGGTCAAAAAATTACTATAGCTCAAAGAGTGGAAGTGTCATTCTGAAGCCGTCGCTCCTGCCGAAGAATCCAGAAGATATAGGATTCGTATTCCAAGCAATCTTTTTCTGGATTCTTCATTGCGTCCACTACGGCGGACTCCATTCAGAATGACTCTTCCGGCACAAAATTTTTCCTGCCCATTCAACTTTTTCCGGCGGCGTTCAGCGAATCCAGAGCGGCGCGGGTTTTCTCGATGAGCACAGTGAGTTCATCGGCGCGTGCGCGCAGGCCATCAACGATGTTGGCCGGAGCTTTGGCGAGGAAGCCGTCGTTTTGGAGTTGCGATTGTTTGCCTGCCATCTCTTTTTCGTACTTGGCCAGGTCTTTGTTCAGGCGCTCGTGCTCTGCGGCCACGTCGATGGTTTTTTCATAGAGGACGGCTACATCGAAGGCTAC
>DAHUZD010000345.1 GCA_027306745.1 Acidobacteriaceae bacterium | reverse complement strand
GGCGCTGCGCAAGCTGGAGGCCATCGGCGCTGTCGTCAGCGAACCGTACCGCGGCACGCGAGTCCGCGCCATTACTCCGCGGGAGATGCGCGACAACTATGAACTGCGCGGGATTTTGGAGCAGGCCGCTCTGCACTTGGCCGCCACGCATCTGGCCGTGGATGGGCGGGGTATGGATATGGATGTGCTGGAGCGTGAGTTGGCCGCCATGCAGGCGGCTGCGCAGGCCGGAGATTTGCAGGCCGTCGCTGTGCACAATAAAAATTTTCACTGCCACATCGTGCGGGGCTGCACTAATCAGGAATTGGTGCGGGTTTGGAAGTCGCTTGGCGTGGGCTTGCGTTCGCGGCTGAATATCCAGCGGCTGGCCGAAGCTGACCGGTTGATGGAGGCTGTGGATTCGCACCGTGCCGTGCTCAACGCCCTGTACGCAGGCGACTTGCGCCACGCTGGGGATTTGCTACGGGAACATGCGAATGCGTTTGTGATGGAGGACAACTCCACCCCGGCCCGCCACGCCAGCAGGGATGTGCGACAATAGAACGTTGTGCAGGCCAAGCGTTGCCAAGGCCACGGCCTGCGGGGGGAAGACGATGGGTGAGTTATTGACACCGACGCACCTGCTGCTGGTGCTGGTTGTGGCGCTGTTGCTGTTCGGTCCGAGAAAGCTGCCAGAGCTGGGCAAGGGCCTGGGCGAGGGCATTCGTGGCTTCAAGGAAGGTCTGAAGGGAACAAACACAGACGACGCGCAGAAGCCTGAAGCGGCCAAAAGCACAGCATCCGAAGTGAAGTAAGCTGCGGCCCGCATCCCGGCAAAGGCTGGGATGAGCCAGGCTGTTCAGCCATTCTCCAAACAAATACAAAGGCCCGCGTGCATCTCTGCGCCGCGGGCCTTTGCGGTTGATTGCGCTTGAAGCCGCAACGCGACGAGTAGCGTCCGCGTCCGCCGCCACCACTGCGCTCTCTGCCGCCACCGCCGCCCGATCCGCTCTTGGGGCGGAAGCAGGCCTTGCAATAGACGGGGCGGTCGCCGCGTGGAACGAACGGCACCGTGGTCTGCTGGCCGCAACTGGCGCACTGCACTACACTCTCAGTGCGTCCGCCGCCAAAGCCGCCGCCACCGCTGCCAGAGCCGCCGGGCTTACCCTGTGTGCGGCATGTTTTGCAACGACGTGGTTGTGAATATCCCCGCTCGGCGAAAAAGCTCTGCTCGCCCTCGGTAAAGGTAAAATCCTGTCCGCAATCGGAACAGGTGATCTGCATATCCGCACTCATGAGGCTCCCATGCCTTGGAAGAGCCGGCTCGGAGGCCCGCTTTCGTGGCAGGCCTCTAGTGTACCTATCGAACCGCGTGTTGTCTCATCCCAGTCTAAAAAAATTGTCCGGGGGGTTACGGCAGCCGCACCGGGAGCGCTGTGCCGGTATACGTGACGGCTTGGCCGACAGCGGCCTCCGCCCCGGCTCCGATGCCGTCGCCCACGCCGTGGCTTCCATCCACGAACACCACTTGGAATTCGCGCTGCGCGGCCATGCCGGGGTAGGAGCCTTGCCGCGCGCCGAAGGTCAGCGTGCGAGTGGCATCGTTCCATGTCAGCGGAATGGTGGCATAAGCGCCATGCTCATATCCATAGCCGTCGCCCTGGTCTTCGTAGAGTGTGAAGTGGCCATCGGCACCGGGGTAAATGCGCACTTCGACCGGAGCATTGGCCTGCTGTCCGGCATACTCCTGCACCGTGCCCAGCGGCAGAATGGATCCGGCCTTGACAAAGAGCGGAATGCGGTCGAGCGGCGCAGCGGCTTCGATATGCTGCGCGCCGCTGTACCTCTGGCCCGTCCAGAAGTCATACCATCCAGCGGCAGGCGGCAGGTAGAGCCAGCGGCTCTGCATCCCCGGCTGCGTCACCGGGCTGACCAGAAAATCGGGGCCAAACATGTATTGGTCACCAATGTTCCAGGTCGCGCGGTCGGTGCGCCAGTCCATTACCAGCGGGCGAAGGATCGTGCCGTCGTCGTGGGTCACCTGCCAGGCCTGTGCGTACAGGTAGGGCAACAGGCGCGAACGCAGCTTGTCATAGCGGATCAGGACCGGCGCTGCCGGGCCGTAGCTGAACAACTCATTTGTATCGTTGGCGCGATGGCCATGGGTGCGGAAGATGGGGCAGAAGACGCCAAACTCAAACCAGCGCGTGTACAGCTCCTGATACGCCGGGTCGCGCGTGTCGCGGGCCAGCGGCGGGCCATATCCGGCAATGTCGGTCGTCCAATACGGCATGCCGGAGAGGGCGAAGTTCAGCCCGGCGGGAATCTGCCGTTGAAAGGCGGTGAAGGTGCTGAAGACATCGCCCGACCAGGTGGTGGCCGCGTTGCGCTGCTGCCCCGCAAAGCCGGAGCGCGTCAGCAGAAAGACGCGCTTGCCGCTGCCGCTGGCCCGCCAGTTGCGGTAGATGTTGCCCGTGTGCATCAGCGGAAACACGTTGGTATACAGGGCACCATTGCCGAGGAAGAGCTTGCGGTCTTCCAGCGAGATATTGCTCTCGCCGCCATGCGCGTACTGCACCTCTGGCTCGGAGCTGTCCAGCCAGAAGGCATCCCAGCCCTGCGCAAACAGCTTGCCCACCAGATGTTTCCAGTAATAATCGCCCGCAGCCGGGTTGGTGGCGTCGTAGTCGGTGGTGCCGGGGATGGTGAGGCCCAGCGCCTGCATCGCCTGGAAGTTCTTCGCCTCCGGACTCATCACCGCCCAGACGCTCAGCATGGCGTGCACATGCTCGTCATGCAGCGTGCTTAGCGTGGCCGGCACGTTGGGATAGGCCTCGGCGCGGAACTCCGGGTCGCCTTGGTGCACCCACCAGAACCAGTCCTGCACGATCGCATCCAGCGGCACGTGCTGGCTGCGATACTCCTGCGCCACGTTCAGCAGTTCTTGCTGACTGTTGTAGCGATCCTTCGACTGCCAAAAGCCATAGGCCCACTCGGGGTAGAGCGGCGCGTGGCCGGTCATCGCGCGATAGCTGTGCACGATGGAGTCCATCTCCGGGCCGTAGACGAAGTAGTAGTCGATGGCCTGCGCTGCGTTGGAGCTGAGCCGCATCTCCGACGGAAAGCGATTGTCAAAGTAGGAGACCGCGGCTGTGTTCCAAAAAATTCCGTAGCCGTTGGTGGAGACCAGCAGTGGAATGGCAACGTCGGTGTTCGCCTGACCCAGCTCCACGACAGCGCCGCGATAGTTGAACATGCCGTTCTGATGCTGGCCCAAGCCATAGAAGGCCTCACGCACAGCGGGGTAGAACTGATCCATCACGCTCAGCAGCGCTTGGCCATTTCTCGTCACGGG
Organism: Acidobacteriaceae bacterium; assembly: GCA_027306745.1. Lineage (GTDB taxonomy): Bacteria > Acidobacteriota > Terriglobia > Terriglobales > Acidobacteriaceae > JAJZCX01. The sequence continues at coordinate 7,867 of DAHUZD010000345.1, read as the reverse complement.
ATGATACCGGCGCGGAGCGTCCTCAAACTCCTCCAGCAGCCGGTGGCCCTGTTCATCGGTGAATTCCAAATTGCCAAAGTCCAGCGAGATGCGTACGCGCACCGTGCCCGTGTCCAATGTGGCCACCACGGGATTCCAAAGCCGTTCACTGGCTGGCGTGCTGGGCATGGCTTTTGGCAGGGTCAATGTGAACTTGGCTGGCGTGCAGGTGTCGGCTTGCGAGAGCATCCAAGGCTGCTTGGGCGTGGCATCGGCGGCCTGGCCATTGGGGCTGGCGACCACGTGGATTACATTTGGGCCGCATACGGTGAGCCGTAGCTTGTCCGTCGGCGTGGTCAGCAGGATGCCGTCAGTCTGTTCCATGATGTGGATGGCCTGCGCGGCTGGATGCGGTGCGGCGCCTGGCGTGGCCGCGGCCAAGGCCATGGATGCGGAAATGGATGCAGAGACAAGTGCAGTTGGCAGCGCAATGGCTGCATAAATCGTTTTGAATTGGAACAACATGAAGATTTCCTCGCGGCAACAGGATATCGGAAATCTTGGCGGAAACATATTTGTAGGCTCCCGGCGTCGAGAAGGCCGCAGATTTCCGACAACGCGGTGCGCTTACCCCCCGTGCGGCTTGCGGGAGCGCACAAAGGCGCTGATGGTGAAGTAGGTAAACAGTGTGGTCATGGCTGCATACAGCAGAAAGTGTTGATGTTCTGCACCCTGCTTGTAGTCTGCGCGCACGCGCCAGGCTCCCTGGGCAAAGAAGAGGGCGAATAGGGCAAAGAAGACGCCGGTGACCTCATGCCACAATATGCGCGCGACGTGGGCCAGCCGCCGCCAGAAGGATTGCCCGGCGCGCGTGCTTGCACGCGCGACTGTGGCTGCCGATGCCGCGGCCTTGGCAGCGCTCTCAGACGGTATGACTGCGCGCGCAGGCGTCTGTGCAGTTTGCGCGCGGCTGGGTTGGCCTGGACTGGCTGCCGGTGGATCTTGCAGCCGATCTTGGAGATGATCCGCGGCGGCCCGCGTTGCCCGGCCCAGTTTCCGGCCCAAAGTGACATAGCCCATGACAGAAAAAGTGGAGCAGCCGTGGCGTGCGATTTGCCGTAGCCGAAAAACGGAAGTAAGGTAGGAGAAACGGAACGCGCAGACGGAAACTCCATTGCGCGGCGCAGGAGGCAGGCCTTGAATCCCAAAATGCGCAACCTGATCCAGCAATTAGGCGAAGCGATCCACGAAACCGTTTCCGATTCCGAACATATTGCCAATGTAGTGCGCAGCATCCATGCCGAAGGCTTTGATGTGCTGTTGATGCTGGAGGCCACGATCGGCCTGAATGAGGTGGCCGATGCGGCTACCGAAGCCGAGGCGAGCGACAGCGCTCCCGGCGCAGGCCCGTTCACGGCACAGGATTTGCACTTTTTGCAGTCGCTGCGCATTCGCATGGACCCCGATGCGGATGGTGGGCCCGACGCGGAGGGTCCCATCTCCGGGCCAAGATAGAGCACGCCGCAGCCAAAAGCGCAGAAACCGCCAGAACCACAGGAATCGTTGGATCGTAGTGCACGCAGTTGCAACCTTGCCACCGGAGCATTCCGCAAAGCTATGCAGGAGATGAAGGATACATTAGGCGTATTGTTGGCCGGCGGCGCTGGCGAGCGGCTCTTCCCTCTCACGCGAGACCGTGCCAAGCCAGCCGTGCCCTTTGGCGGGCAGTACCGCATCATCGACATCACGCTGTCGAATTGCATCAACTCCGGCCTGCGCCGCGTCTACATTCTGACGCAGTACAAGGCGCTATCGTTGAACCGGCACATCCGCGAAGGCTGGGGTTCTGCCGTGGCTACGGAGCTGGGCGAGTTCATTGAGATTCTGCCGCCGATGCAGCGCGTCAGCGCCAATTGGTACATGGGTACCGCCGACGCCGTGTATCAGAACATTTACTCCATCGGGGCCGAGCAGCCACGCTATGTGCTGATCCTCTCTGGCGACCACATCTACAAGATGAATTACAGCCGCATGCTCCAGCAGCATGTGGACTCCGGCGCGGATGTGACGTTGGCCACGCTGGCCATTGATCCATCGGAGGTCTCACGCTTCGGCGTGGTCGAGGTTGCGCGCAACGGCGAGGTGATTGGCTTTCAAGAAAAGCCGAAGGAGACCAGCGTCCGCTCGCCTTTTAATCCTGAGATGGTCGACGCCTCCATGGGCATCTACATCTTCAACACAGACGTATTGCTGCCCGCCTTGATGCGCGACGCGGAAGATCCGGCTTCCAAGCATGACTTTGGCCACAACATTCTGCCCGCGCTGCTGGGCAACTACAAAATGTCCGCCTTCAATTTTGTGGATGAGAACAAGCAGAAGGCCCTGTACTGGCGCGATGTGGGCACGCTGGACGCCTATTACGACGCCAACATGGACGTGGCCTCGGTCTCGCCTGTCTTCAATCTGAATGACAAGAGCTGGCCCATGCGCACGCGCGTGCGCCAGTATCCACCGGCAAAATTTGTCTTTGGCGAGCCGGGCCGCACCGGCATGGCCATCAACTCGGTCATCTCCGGCGGCTGCATCATCTCTGGCGCCACGGTGCGCAACAGCGTGCTGTCCCAGGATGTGCGCATCAACTCGTATGCGGAGATTGACTCCAGCATTGTATTTACACACGTCAATATTGGCCGTCATTGCCGCATCCGCCGCGCGATTATTGACCGCGACGTGCATATACCTGAAGGCACGGTGATCGGCTATGACGCCAACGAAGACCGCAAGAATTACTTCGTGACGCCATCGGGCATCACCGTTGTGACGCGCGACTACTCGCTGTATGAAAATCCCGTCGCCCCAGACTTCATGCAGCAGGGCGGATAGATACAGCATCTCTGACGGGAGCGACCCATGCAGAAGGTTGAGGCAGAAAAGGACGCCGCACGTAGCGCATCTCCGCAACACTGGATGCAATTGCAGCTTGCGCGCACGGGACGTTCCTTGGAGGCATGCGCCGCGTGGCTGGAGCTAAGGCCTGGGCTTGTGCTTTTGCTGCTGGCCATTCTTTATTGCGCATGGATCACACATCATGAACGCCAGATCATGCTGTGGCATGATGAGCTGTACACGTTTTACATCGCGCAGGCTCCCAGCTTTCACACCATGCTGCACTGGGCGAACACAATCGACCTGAATCCCCCTCTGTACTACATTGCGGCCCGGTTCTGCATGCACCTTCTTCCGGCAGGGCGGTTGGCTGTGCGCCTGCCTTCCATCGTTGCCTATGCAACCGCAATGTTGTGCGCCTACGTTTTTGTATCGCGACGGATGACTCCCCTTTACGGTGCGCTGGCTGCGCTGATCCTGATGATGCCCAACTTCAGTTTTTATGCACTGCAGGCGCGGCCCTATGCGCTGGTTCTGGCCTGCATGGGCATCGCGGCCATTAGTTGGCAGAGCGCGCAAGACGCCCACTCCTTCCCCCGTTTCGCAGGGTTGGCTGGCGTTTTTCTGGGGAGTTTGGGGCTGTTGTTGAGTCATGTGCTGGCGGTGTTCGCGCTGGCTGCATTGATGGTGGCAGAGGCGGCGCGTGCCATAGGCCGCCGCAAAATCGACTGGCCCATGACGGCGGCGCTCTGTCTGCCTTGGGTCGCCTGCATTACCTATCTTCCACTGTTGCATCATCAAGGGACGCAGGCCTATCCGCCAGCATTTCAGGGCACACCGGTGATGCTTGGCGCGCAATTTGCATATCTCTGGATGTTCATTGCACCCTCTATTGCGACGACTGCCGTCATTCTCGTGCTGCTGGGGCCGACGGGAGATGCAAAACAGACACAAAGGCAAGATCTGTCAAGGGCGGAGACCATATTTGCGCTGGGGTTGCTTGCGGTGCCATTTGCCACCGTCCTGCTCTTCTTGCAGGCACATGCGGCCTATTTTGATCGATACGGACTTGCGGCCAGCTTGGGTCTTGCGATTTTGTTTCCGCACTGGTTTGCCCAGTGGAGTAAAAATAGTAGCCGCAACGCCCTGGTAGCCTGCGGGGTCTTTTTCTTCGCCGCGTTTCCCATTACATCGCTGGCAAAGATCGTGAAGCGGAGCTTCTTTTCGAAGCCGATGCCGGTGCAGATGTCTGGAAGCGCGAATCTCCGGCTGGCATCCATACATCGTGACCTGCCGTTTGTGGATGCCAGCGGGCTTACGTTTCTAGAGATGAACCGCAGGGAAGCGCCAGAGTTTTTGACGCGCGTCTACTACTTGGAAGATTCAGTTGCGGACATGCAGTATGCCCATGCCACAATTTTCGAAGAACTCTCCATTGTGAAGACACTGTTCCCCATCCGCGGGCAGGTGGAAGACTATTCGAAATTTACGGCGCAACATCGGCAGTTTCTCGTGCTCGGAACCTACACATATCCTGAAGATTGGCTACTGCGCAAATTGCGTGCAGACGGCGCGAGACTAGAATTTTTAGGGATCAGCGACAACACATACAAGGATCATGAGCTGTACCTGGTCACCATGGGCGCTGCGCAGGAGCAACCCGAGCCGCAGCCAGAAGCGCACACACACAGCCCGAATTAGCCGCTGCCATACCCCCATCGAAGATGGGCTTGGCCTTCCCCCTTGGCGCGAAAGCGGCGATTCCCGTATACTTAAAAATGCTGTCAACGTTGTAGAAGCAAGCAGGACACCATGCCGAAATTGAAGACACATAGTGGCGCGGCCAAGCGGTTCAAGAAGACCGGAACCGGCAAGTTCAAGCGCGGCCAAGCCACCATGCGGCACTTGCTGACCGCCAAGACCACCAAGGTGAAGCGCCATTTGGGCAGCTCCGCTTTGGTCTCGGATGCGGATCACGCCAAGGTCGCCCGCATGATTCCCTACGCCTGATCGGACTTTTGAAAAGAAGTCGGGCCGCCAAGCGTTCGCGGCCCCCGGATGGCTTCAAGAATGAGCCTCCGTGCCAGTCAGGATTGCAAACAAGCGTGTGAAGAGGTACATCCGCAGCGCCCGCAGGGGCGTTGCCTCCTGCCTCCAGCCGCAGAAGACGAGCAACGCACAAAGGAGAAGCACCCATGCCCCGCGTAAAACGTGGCAATAAACGTAAAGAGTACCGCAAAAAGATTCTTAAGAGAGCGAGCGGATATTTTCTAACGAAATCCAAGCTCTATCAGGCGGCAGAAGAGGCCGTCGAGCGCGGTTTGAAGTTCGCCTACACGGGCCGCAAGCAAAAGAAGCGCCAGTTCCGCTCCCTGTGGATTGTGCGCATCGGCGCAGCCGCCAAGCTGAACGGACTCAGCTATTCGCAGATGATCCACGGCTTAAAGCTGGCTGGGGTCGAGCTGGATCGCAAGATTCTGGCCGACATCGCCTCCCAGGACGCTGCTGGATTCACCAGCCTGGCTGGACAGGCCAAGGCCGCACTGCAAAAGGCCAAGGCCAGCAAGCCCGTCGCTGCGTAATCAGTCGTCAGCGTATTGATACAACACAAACGGCACGGCCTTGGCCGCGCCGTTTGCGCATTGTGGGGCATTTTCGTTCTGCTGCCCTGCGGTGATTTATCCTCAAAACAAGATCATGTCGAACGAATCGATTCCGCAATTGACGGCCTACGATGCGGCAGCGTTGGATCATGCCTTTGCAGCAGTACTGCAAAGCGTCACCGCGCAGTCTGCGCAGATCGGCTCTGCCGAAGACCGCGAGCGTTTTCGGCTGGAATGGCTGGGGCGCAAACAAGGCCGACTCAAGACGCTGAGCGAGACTTGGCTGAAGGCCGCTCCGCCTGAGGCCAAGAAGGCGATCGGCCAGCGCTTCAATGCGTTGAAAGAGCAGATTGAGCAGGCGCTGGAATCGGGCGTTCCCGCAGCCAAGGCGGCAGGTGCCGTGGATGCGATCGACATCACGCTGCCCGGCACGCTGCCCGGAACTGGCGCGGAGCATCCGCTGATTCGCACGTTGCATGAAGTGGTCGGCATCTTTGAGCGCATGGGTTACTCGGTTGGCGTCGGCCCAGAGGTGGAGACCGACTACTACAACTTTGAGAGCCTGAACTTTCCGCCGAATCATCCGGCGCGCGATACGCAGGACACGCTGGTTGTGGCCGGGCAGCAAGGCAAACCGCTGCGCGAGCGTCTCTTGATGCGCACGCACACCTCGCCTGTACAGATTCGCACCATGGAGCAGCAGCCACCGCCGCTGCGCATTGTGATTCCCGGCAAGGTGCATCGCAATGATGCCGCCGACGCGACCCACTCGCCTATCTTTCATCAGGTGGAAGGTTTGTGCGTGGACACGAACATCACCTTCAGCGATTTGAAGGGCACGTTGGATCACGCGATGAAGGAACTCTTTGGCTCCAGTGTGAAGACGCGCTTTTTCCCGTCGTTTTTTCCGTTAACGGAACCGAGCGCCGATGTGCAGATTAGCTGCATCTTCTGCGGAGGCAAAGGCTGCCGCAAATGCAAGCACTCGGGTTGGATTGAACTACTCGGCTGCGGCATGGTGGACCCGGCGGTCTTTGGTTTCGTGCGGGAAAAGCAACCCGCTTACGATCCGAAGAAAATTTCCGGCTTCGCCTTTGGCATGGGCATCGACCGCATCGCCATGATGCGCTACGGCATCGGCGACATCAGCCTTTTGTATTCCGGCGATGTGCGCTTTTTGGAGCAATTCGCGTGAAGATTCTCTCCCAATGGCTGCGCGCGTATCTGCCCGCGCTCAACGTCAGCGACCGGCAGCTTGCCGACGATCTGACGCTGCGCGGCATTGCCGTCGAAGGCGTCTTTGATCTGGGCGCGGGCAACGGCTCGCTCTTCGACATGGACATCACCACCAACCGCGTGGACGCGATGAATCACTATGGCATCGCGCGCGAGGCCGCGGCGATTTACAACCTGCCGCTGATGCCGCTCGATGTATCTTTGCCCCAGGCCCAGCCCGCGCAGAAGTCCTTCGCCGTGCGTATCGATGCACCTGACCTGTGCGGGCGCTTTGTTGCACGCGTGCTGCGCCATGGGACGATCGCTCCTGCCACGGCGGAGGTGGCCCAGCGCTTCGCCCTGCTCGAACAGAAGCCGATCAGCAACGCCGTGGACGCGACCAACTATACGCTGCTGGCGATGGGCCATCCCACCCACGCGTTTGACCTTGACAAAATTGAGGGTGGCATCGTGGTGCGGCGCGCGCAAGAGGGCGAGCGGCTGCGGCTGCTGGACGGCACCGAACGCACGCTGGTGGCCGACGACTTGGTGGTCGCCGACGAGCGCAAGGCGCTGGCCCTGGCGGGCGTGATGGGCGGCTGGGAGACGATGATTACGCCGGAGACCAAAAACATTCTGGTGGAAGCGGCGTGGTTTGATCCAGCCAGTGTGCGCCGGTCGTCACGACGGCACGGTTTGCACACAGATGCTTCGCATCGCTTTGAACGTGGTGCGGATTTTGCAGCGCCTCCCCTGGCTGCTGCGATGGTCTGCCGGTTGATTCTTGCCGCGGGCGGATTTCTCGAAGGCGATTGGGTGGATGTGATTGTGCCGACGCAGGCTGCGCGCACCGCGCTGCGCCCGGCAGTGACGCTGGTGCTGGCTGATGTGGCGCGCATTTTGGGGCGTACGCTGGAAGAACATCCGCTGGATGCTGCGACCATCACACGCTACCTGACGGCGCTGGGCTGCCGCGTGGAACTTGCGCAGAACGACGGAACGCTGCAAGTTCATCTGCCCAGTTGGCGGCTGGACGTGGAGCGTGACATTGATTTGATCGAAGAGATCGCGCGGCTGCACGGCTACAACCGATTTGCCAACACACTGCCCGCGTTTGGGGGTTCGGTCGTGGAGCTTCCAACGGCGGCGCAGGAACGCGCGGTGCGCAGTCGCTGGCTGGCCGC
>DAHUZD010000330.1 GCA_027306745.1 Acidobacteriaceae bacterium | reverse complement strand
CTTCGACCATGAAGTAGCGGTCAAGAGATGGCAGCGTGACCTGTTCTTTTTGCCCATCCGGCCAGTGAATCTCAATCGCATCGATCTTCGTGTTCTGACCCAAACCAAAGTGCACGCGCTGGTCGTTCGAGGAGGCAAAGCTGCCGCCGCTCAACACATCCCCACGCTGGCGCATTCCACCCGCAGTCAGATAGATAGTTGCGCCCACAGCATCGCGTGGACTCTTTCCGGTTCCGATCAATTGCATGCCTACCCAGTGGTTGTGGCCCTCATTCACGTTGCGCAAAAGCGCGGGCGGGCCATCCAACTGGTTGATGACCACATCGATCTTTCCGTCATTGAACAGGTCGCCAAAGGCTGCGCCACGTCCTTCATAGGTTTCGGCCAGCGCCGTGCCCTTCACCGCAGGCATCACATCAAACTTCTTGCCTTCCAGGTTGCGAAACAGCAGCGGACGCTGCGCAAATGTGGTACCCCAATTGTTTTGGTCGACCTGCGGATAGACATGGCCGTTGGCGACAAAAATGTCCTTCCAGCCGTCATTGTCAAAGTCCAAAAAGCCGTTGCCCCAGCCAAGAAACGGAATCGTGATGTCGGCAATGCCCATCGGATAGCTGACGTCGGTAAAGTTCGCATCGCCATCATTGCGGTAGAGCGGATTGTAGTCGTCAGAAAATGTCGTGTTGTAAATATCGATCAGGCCATTATTGCGATAGTCGCCCACGCCAATGCCCATCGAGGCCGTTTCGCGCCCCATCTCATTCAACGCATAGCCGGAGCTGTAGCTGTCGTCTTCAAACGTGCCATCGCCCTTGTTGATGTAGAGATAGTTCGGCGTGGAGTCGTCGGCCACCAGCAGATCGGGCTTGCCATCATTGTTGACATCCACGAAGAGCGCAGTCAGTCCATAGTATGCGTTGGGATCACTCACGCCGGCCTTCACGCTCATATCCGTAAACGTGCCATCCCCGTTGTTATGGAAGAGATGATCCGGTTCTCCCTGCAAACCGCGCGGGCCACACATCACACTGACGCCGCGAAAGACGCAGCCTTGGATCGATCCTCCCGCAGAATCTGGATCCGGCGGATGCGCAATGTCATAGTGCACATAGCCCGGCACAAACAAGTCCAGCCGTCCATCGCCGTCGTAGTCGCCCCAGGTTGCGCCCGTCGACCAGTTGCCCAGCGTTACGCCCGCCTTTTCCGCCACATCGGTGAACGTGCCATCGTGGTTATTGTGGTACAAGCGATTCTTGCCAAAGTTGGAAACATAAATGTCCGGCCAGCCGTCATTGTCGAAATCTGCAATGGCCACGCCGATACCCCACCGATCATTGGTGACGCCCGCCTTTGCGGCTACATCTGTAAACGTGCCGTCGTGATTATTGTGGAAGAGAGCCGCGTGCGGGGGGGTCGTCTTGCCGGTCAACGCATCATAGGTCGAGCCATTGACGAGATAGATGTCCAGCCAGCCGTCGTTGTCATAATCAATCAGGCCCACGCCAGAGGCATTCGCCTCGATAATGTAGCGCTTCTGCGGCGTGCCAATGACATGCTGCCACTTGGCCAGGCCGGCCTGCGCCGCTATGTTTTTGAAGATGACTGGGCCGGAATCCACAAAGCCGCCCGCTGTAATGGGGCGCTTCTCCTGGTCCAGCACGGGAGCATAGCTGCCCGCCGTCGCCACTGTGCCGCCTGCCGGTTGCGGCTCGGCTGCACCAGCGGTTGGCGCAGGGGTCGCCGCCGTGCTTTGTCCTGCGAGGACGCTACCCTGAGCGAGGAAGCAAACCGCGCACAGGCCAGCCGCCACGCGCGCATTGAAAAAGGAGAATCCTGCAAAATACCTGGGCATACCGGTCGCACATCCAAACTGCAAAGTATTTTCGAAGCTCGATTGTGCCCAAGTGTACTATTCGGAAATTGCGTCCGTCTCCATCTAAAGTTGGAGATGGTGATTCTTTTCACACCGTGCTGCCGCTTAGCGCCTCGTCGGTAACCCGATCCCCACCAGTGCCCCTCATCCGCTCCAGCACCGTCTTCAGCAGCACATACAGCACTGGGATAAAGAAGAGGTTCAGCACTGTTGACAGCAACATGCCGCCCACAATGGTCGTGCCCACGGAGTGCCGACCGAGTTGCCCCGCGCCGTTGGCAAACACCAGGGGCAGCACGCCGAGAATGAACGCAAAGGATGTCATCAGAATTGGACGCAACCGCAACTCCGCCGCCTCCATGGCCGCGTCGGCGATGGAGCGGCCCTGCTTCCGCAACTGCTCGGCAAACTCGACGATCAGAATCGCATTCTTCGCCGCCAGACCAATCAGCATGACCAAACCGATCTGGCAATATACGTCATCCGGCAATCCGCGCAGCGACTGCGCCGAAAGCGCGCCCAGCACGGCCATCGGCACCGAAAGCAGACTGATGAACGGCAGTACGAAACTCTCGTAGAGCGCGGCCAGCGTCAGATAGACCACCAGAACGCCCAGCCCGAAAATGATCGTAGCCTTGCCGCTGGACTCGATTTCTTCCAGCGCCAGGCCCGACCATGAGAACGTCATGCCCTGCATCATGGACTTGTGCGCCAAGTCTGCCATGGCGCGCAGTCCCTGGCTGGAGCTGACGCCCGGCGCGGCAGAGCCAACAATCTCCGCCGAGCGGAACAAATTGTAGTGGCTAATCACCTGCGGGGCTGCCGCCGGGTGCATCGTCACCAGATTTTCCAGCGGAATCATCTGGTTGTTGCCAGAGCGGACATAGAACTGGCGAATATCCTGCTGCGTGCGGCGATAATCGCGGTCGGCCTGAACGTACACGCGATACGAGCGGTTGTTGAAGTTGAAGTCGTTGACGTACTCCGACCCCATATAGACCTGCAACGTGTCCGTAATCTGGTTCAGCGGAACATCCAGAGCCTTGGCCTTTTCGCGGTCAATCTCCACCTCCACCAGAGGATCATTCGCCGTAAAGCTGGTGAAGAGTCCGCGCAAATCCTGGCCCTGCTGGCTGCTGGCCACGATCTGGTGTGCCACGCGGTCCAGGTCGGCCAGCGTGTTGCGGCCCGTATCCTGCAACTCGAACTGGAAGCCGCCAAAGCTGCCGATGCCCTGAATCGCAGGCGGCTCAAAGGCCACAATCAACCCGCCGGGAACCATGAAGAGCCGTTGCTGCAACCGGGGAACAATGGCGGCGGCGGACTGCTGCGCACCCCTCCGCTCCTCAAACGGCTTCAACGCTGCAAAGATCAATCCATAATTCGGCGCATTGCCAGAAAAGCTGAACCCGGAAATGGCAAAAGCTCCCTCCACCTCTGGCACCGAGCCAAGCACCTTCACCGCCTCATCGGCCAAATTCGCGGTGTAGGCCAGCGAAGCTCCCTGCGGCGCTTGCACCTGCAAAATAATGTAGCCCTGATCCTCTTGCGGGACAAAGGCCGTGGGCACATGCTGGTACATGTAGACCGTGGCAGCCAATCCGCCGAAGAACAGCGCCAGCATCACATAACGCCAGCGCAAGACCACATGAATTGTGCTGGCATAGGCGCTGGCCAGGCCCTTGATGCTGCGATCCACTGCGGCCAGCAGGCCATGGTGCACCTCTTCACGGTGCAGAAACAGGGCTGACAGCGCTGGTGACAGCGTCAACGCATTAAAGGTTGAAATCGCAATGGAAAACGCGATCGTCAACGAAAACTGCTTGTAGAGAATGCCCGTGGTCCCCGGGAAAAATGAGACCGGAACAAAAACAGCGATCAACACCAATGACGTTGCGATCACGGCACCGGTCACTTCGCGCATGGCAATTGAAGTCGCCTTCGCCGCATCCGTGATGCCCTCAGCCAAATGCCGCTGCACATTCTCAATCACCACGATGGCGTCGTCCACCACAAGCCCCGTGGCCAGCGTGATGCCAAACAACGTCAGTGAGTTGATGGAAAAATCAAAAATCTTGATGAACGCAAATGTACCCACCAGCGAAACCGGAATCGTAATCGCGGGGATAAGGGTCGATCGCCAATCCTGCAGAAAGAAAAAGATGACGATGATCACGATGCCGATCGCCTCGGCCAGAGTCTGCAACACCTCTCGGATGGATGCGCCGACAACCGTTGTGGTGTCAAAGGCAACAGCATACTTCAGCCCTGGCGGAAACTGCTTGGACAGTTCCGCCAGCGCGGCCTTTGCATTCCGGTCCACATCCAGGGCATTGGCGTTGCTCAACTGTTGAATGCCGACACCGATGGCATACTGGCCGTTATATTTCAGATCCGTGGCATACGTCTCAGCGCCCAGCTCGGCGCGGCCTACGTCTTTCAACAGCACAATGCCATTGGGTGTGTTTTTCACAACGATATTGTCAAACTGCTGCGGATCACTCAGACGCCCTGCCACATCGACGGAGATTTCGTAGCTCTGTTTGGGGTCTGCCGGTGGAGCGCCCAGTTGCCCGGCGGCCACCTGTACATTCTGCTCCTGCAATGCACTCACCACATCAGTGGCTGTCAGGTTGCGCGCCGCCAGCCGCACTGGGTCCAACCAGATGCGCATGGCGTATTTGCGCTCGCCAAAGACAATTACGTCGCCCACGCCATCCACGCGCTTCAGCGCGTCCTTTACGTAGAGATCCACGTAATTGCTGATGAATTGATTGCTGTACTGGCCGTGGTCCGCGTAAAAACCGGCGGCGAAAACAAAGTTACTGTTGGCCTTGGTGATGCTGATGCCTGTGTTGATCACCTCCTGCGGCAGGCGTCCCTGCGCGCTGGCCACGCGGTTCTGCACATCCACCGCCGCGATATTCAGGTCATAGCCGGTTTTAAAAGTGATCGTGATCTGGCTGGTACCGTCGTTGCCGCTGGTGGAGGTCATGTAGCGCATGCCCTCGACGCCGTTGATCTGCTCTTCCAACGGAATCGTTACCGCCGACTCCACCACCTGCGCGTTGGCACCCACATAGTTGGCCGAAACTACAACCTGCGGAGGAGCCAGTTGCGGATACAAAGAGATGGGCAGGCTCGGAATGACCACCGCACCCGCCAGTACGATCAGCAGCGCACAGACTGTAGCAAACACCGGCCTGCGAATAAAAAAGTCAACGAACACTGCGTGGATCCTTTCAAAAAAAGCCGCTATTGGCTGTTAGCGATTCGCTCGTGGAAATTCGCCAAGCGTGGCGTCATCCGCCCAACACAGATTTCCGCACAAGTGCAGCGGTTACGGTAGCGGCTGCACGGGCATGCCATCGGCCAAAAACTGCGTGCCCGAAAGGATCACGCGGTCGCCCGGACGCAAGCCGCCCTTCACTTCGTAAGCATTGTTGGTGGCGTCGCCCAAAACCAGTGCGCGTTGCCGGGCGAAAAATCCGCCATTGGCTGGCTCGGCCACGTACACAAATGGCTGCCCGCCAACACGAATCACTGCGAGCACCGGTACAGTCGGCGCACTCGCCGTGGCCCAGACCACGCGCGCGCGCACCATCTGCGCATTCCGCAACACGTCGCGGGATACATGTACCTCTGCCTTGGCCAGAATGCCTTGCAGTTGGTTGTCCACTTGCGGAGAAACAAAGCTGACCGTGGAGCGATCGAGCACGTTACCCTGCTCATCGGTCAACTCCACCGGCAGGCCCAGACGAATGCGCCCGGCCCGCTCCGCAGGAATATAGATGTAGGCTTCGAGCTGCTGGTTCTCATCCACCGTGGTCAGCATGGTGCTGGAACTCACATAGTCCCCCACATGCACCGGAATGTCTCCCACCACGCCCGCAAACGGAGCGGTGATGTGGTAGTAGGCCAGTTGCTGCTGCGCAGATTTACGCGCAGCCACGGCTGCGTCATAATCGGCCTTGGAGTTGTGGTAGGCCTGATCGGCCTGCTGCATCGCATCCTGGCTAATGATGCCCGCGGCAAACAGCTTGCGCTGGCGCTCCACATTGCTCTGGTTGTACTGATAGACGGCCAGCTTCTGCTGTTCTGTCGATGCCTGCTGATCCACAATCGCCTGCTGCTGGCGCGGATCGATCTCCATCAGCTTCTGCCCGGCCTGCACCTGGTCGCCAGAGTGAACGTATATCTGCGTTAAATTGCCGCTCACCTGTGGCTGAATCGTCGCCGAGCGGCGCGACTTGATCGTCGCCACATATGTGTCCGCCTCTGGCACCGGTTGCAGAGCAACCACTTCCACCTTGACCGGCATGGCAGCCATGGCGCGCGCCTGTGGCGCCGCCGGAGCCTTCGAACAGGCCGTCATCCAGATACAAATACCGGCCAGCGCCAGTGCGCTCGCACTCCGCAAAAATCTCGATCGCAACGTTCCACTCCTGCCCCGCAACTCTATGTTCTACCGGAAGACTGCGCAGGGCTTCTTGTAGTTCTATACGATCAGATGCCTGCCGCGGTTTCTGGGACGCAAAGTTTTTCTTGGGGGTAGTGGAATTGTACCGGGAGCAGCGTATTTTGACTTTTTTTGCCCATCTGATATGGTTATGTCATGCGGCTTCACAGACAGCACCGTCATCCTCACCATCACCATGCCTCGACGGGCGTGTCGGCGAAGTCCTCTGAGCGGAATTTCTAAGCAGTACCAGAATTCAAGATTCAGATGGCCCGCAGATGCGCTCAGCATCGGCGGGCTTTTCCATGCGCGTTCCCAAACGGAGAAAAGAGAAAATGACCACGGCAGCATCCACGCAACCGCAACTTGACTTCAGCAAGCTCGACGGACTCGTCCCCGGCATCGTCCAGGACGCCGCCACCGGAGCCGTGCTGATGACCGGCTTTCTGAATGAGGAAAGCTACCAAATGAGCCTGAACTCCGGCTTCGTCACCTTCTGGAGCCGCACCCGCAAAAAGCTTTGGATGAAGGGTGAAACCAGCGGCAACCGCCTGCGCATTGTTGAAGCGCTCACTGACTGCGACACCGACACGCTGCTCTTCCGCGTTGTTGTTGAAGGCGACGGCCTGGTCTGCCACGAAGGCACCGTGAGCTGCTTTACCAAACCCATTGCACTGCAAACCAAGAACGAGGCTGCGCGATGAGCACACAAAACAAACTCCGCCTGGGCATTCCCAAAGGCAGCTTGCAAGACGCCACCATTGCGCTGTTTGAACGCGCAGGCTGGCGCATTTATGTCAGCAGCCGCTCCTACTTCCCCGGTATCGACGACACTGAAATCGAGTGCATGTTGATCCGCGCGCAAGAGATGTCTCGCTACGTGGCCCACGGCGCGTTGGATGCCGGCCTGACCGGCAACGACTGGGTCGTTGAAAATGGACTCGACGTGGCCACGGTCACCAGCCTGACCTACTCCAAGCAGAGCCGCCAGAAGGTGAAGTGGGTGCTGGCCGTGCCCGAGGATTCTCCTTACCAGCGCGCTGAAGACCTGGCAGGCAAGACCATCGCCACCGAATTGGTGGAGGCGACCAAAAAGTATTTCGCCGGCAAAAATGTCCCCGTGAAGGTGGAGTTTAGCTGGGGCGCAACGGAAGTGAAGCCGCCCATGCTGGCCGACGCCATCGTGGAAGTGACCGAAACCGGCAGCAGCCTGCGCGCCAACCGCCTGCGCATTATCGACACACTGATGGAAAGCGAGACACAGTTGATCGCCAACCGCGACGCTTACGCCGATCCATGGAAGAAGCAGAAGATCGAGAACATTGCGCTGATGCTGCGCGGTGCGATTGACGCTCAAGGCCAGGTGGGCTTGATGCTGAACGCGCGCAAAGCCAGCCTGCAAACGATTCTTGCCGTGCTGCCCGCGCTCAACGCTCCCACCGTCTCCACGCTGAGTGACCCGGAGTGGGTGGCGCTGAACACAATCCTCGACGAGCGCACCGTGCGCGACGTGATCCCAAAGCTGAAGGCCGCGGGTGCAACCGGCATTGTCGAATATCCGCTCAGCAAGATCGTTCTCTAACGCGAGGAAGCAAGAACGTCCATGCAAACGCACCTGACCTTTGGACGCAATGCACGGCGCACGGAAGAGTTGCTGCGGCAACTGGAGCAGCGCTCTTCCGTGGCCACGGCGCAACTGGAGCCTGCCGTGCGGCGTATCCTTTCCTCCATCCGGCGCGAGGGCGACCGCGCGCTGCGGCGGTATGCTCACAACCTCGACGGCCTTGGCGCACAAGCTCCGCTGCGCGTCAGCCTCGAAGAGATGGCCGAGGCGTGGAAGGCTACGCCAAAGGAATTGCGCCAGTCCATGCAAGTCGCGGCAAAAAATATCCGCCGCTTTGCCCAGTGGCAGATGCCCAAAAACTGGACGCGCCGCGCCGCCAATGGCCTGCAACTCGGCCAACGCTCGCTGCCGTTGGACTCTGTCGGCTGCTACGTTCCCGGTGGGCGCTATCCACTGCCTTCCACATTGTTGATGACTACGTTGCCTGCGCAGGTGGCCGGAGTTAAACGCATCGTCGTCGTTTCTCCGCGCCCCGCGCCAGAAACGCTGGCCGCCGCGCACTTGGCTGGCGTTGAGGAGTTCTACCGCATCGGCGGAGCGCAGGCCGTGGCCGCACTGGCCTATGGAACAGAGAGCATCGCGCGTGTGGACAAAATCGTCGGCCCGGGAAATTTGTATGTCACCACAGCCAAAAAACTAGTCGCATTTGACTGCGGTATCGACATGCTCGCTGGCCCCACGGAGATCGTTTCCGCCAGCGCCAATGGCGACGCGCAATACATTGCCTCTGATTTGGTGGCGCAGGCCGAGCATGACCCGAACGCGCTCGCCATCTTTGTCACCTGCAACGCAGCGCTGGCACAGTCTGTTGCGCGGCAGGTGCAAGCGCAGGCACAGGACAACTCCATCGCGCAACAGGCGCTCAAGAAAAATGGCTACGTCTTTGTTACCGACTCTGCGCAGGCCATGGCCGCTACGTCCAATCGCCTCGCGCCGGAACACTTGACCATCGACACCGAACGCGATCTGGATTGGGTGCGCCACGCTGGCTCCATCTTTATCGGTGACACAACGCCACAAAGCATGGGCGATTACAACTCCGGACCCAACCATGTGCTGCCCACAGGACGTAGTGCCCGCGTACGCGCTGGGCTGAGCGTCTACGATTATCGGCGCTTGGTAACCACACAAAGCTACACACCTGTGGCGATGAGCGTCTTTGGCCCGCACGCTGCGCGCTTGGCCGATGCGGAAGGTCTGCGCGCGCACGCTGCCTCCGTACGACTGCGTTTGCAAACCAAGCGCGAAGTAAAAACGAATAAGGAGTCCGCAGCCCGATGAGCACAGGCACAACAACTAAATTGCGCCCGCGCATTGCCGTCGAGCGCATGAGCGAGTATCACCCGCCACTGGCCGGGCGCGAGGGCTTGCGCCTGGACTTCAACGAGAACACGCTGGCTCCTTCGCCGCACGTGGCAGAGGTGCTCAAGCGCATCCAGGCTGACGGCCTTACAAAATATCCTGAACGTGAGCACTGCGAACGCATTGCCGCTACGCACTTCGGACTCGACCCACGCGCCGTGCTGTTGACCAACGGCGTGGATGAAGCGCTGCATCTAGTCTGCGAAACCTATTTGGAGCCGCAGGATGAGGCCATCGTCGTCACGCCGACTTTTTCCATGTATGCGCTCTACGCGGAGATGACCGGGGCCACAGTGCGCTCTGTGCAGGCAGGTGCAGACCTGCAATTTCCAGCGCAGCATGTGCTGGATGCGATCACGCCTGCAACGCGGCTGATTATGATCGCTTCGCCAAACAATCCGACTGGCGCGATCGCTGATCGCGCTACGCTGCTCAAAATCGCCGAGCGTGCGCCGCACGCCGGCCTGCTGGTGGACGAAGCCTACTATCACTTCCACGGCGAGTCGCTGCTGGCCCACACCGCGCGCATTCCAAATCTTTTTGTCGCACGCACATTTTCCAAGGCCTACGGACTCGCCGGCTTACGCATCGGCCTGCTGGCTGGGCACTTGGATGCGATGCGTTTCGTGCGCAAGGTCAGCTCGCCCTACAACGTCAACAGCGGTGCGCTGGAGTGTCTGCCCGTTGCGTTGGAGGATGAGGCCTACATCACTTGGTACGCTGAACAAGTGCGGCTATCGCGCGAGCGCATCGTGGCCACGCTGGAGGCGCTGCACGTTCCACAATGGCCCAGCCATGCCAATTTTGGGTTGATGAAGATTGGCCCGCAGCACGCCGCCGTGGTGGAAGGCATGCG